>CP031589.1 GCA_003217735.2 Marinibacterium anthonyi
ATGAAACATTCAGGTTGGCGCAAGCCGACACCGGGTCTTGGCATTGCAGAGCAGCTTGCCCAAGCCGGTGAACAGGTAGCTATACCCAAAACGCAGGCCTTCGTGGCCGTGAAGCGGGTAGGAGCCTACATTGGCCTCAAGGCTGGCGACATGATGCTCCTCGACACGCTCGGGGCCTTCACGCAGGCCCAGGACTGGGAGGAGGGGCAACGCCCGATCGTTTGGGCGTCGAACGCCTATCTGATGGAGCAGACGGGTTTCTCGCTTTCTGCGCTGAAACGCCATGCCCGACGCCTGGCAGAGATCGGCGTGATCTCCTTCCAGGACAGCCCCAACGGCAAGCGTTGGGGCCGCAGGGACGCCGATGGACGCATCATCGAGGCCTATGGCTTCGATCTGTCGCCGCTGTCGGCACGCGTCGAAGAGTTCGAGGCGCTGCAGGCCGAATTGCAGGCCGAACGCGAGCTCTGTCAGCGCCTGAAGCGCCAGATCACGGTGGCACGCCGGATGATACGGGCGCGGATCGAGGCAGCCGTCAGCGGCGCGCTGCGCGGGCCCTGGACTCAATTCACAGGCCTTTTCGAGGAGCTTTTGGACCGGCTTCCGCGCCGCCACGAAGCTTCCGAGCAGCTTGCACGGCTGCTCAACTGGTTCAAGGAGCTCCAGGAGCGCGTCGAGTCGGCCTATCTCAAGGCAACTCAGGTCGTCCAACCTGTGGAAAACACACCTGAAACCAAGGAACAAGTTTCTGAGAAGACTCAAGAAATGAACCCCAGGGAGGTCATTTCTGACCCTCATATACTAATTACAAACCAACTTAATCCTGTAACTCGTAATTCCTCAGAAAATGAGGAAATCGCGACCGTGGTGCCCAATGCTCAGCCCGGAGATCAGGTTGATAGGGAGCTGGAAGAGTGGGTTGCCGAGGTGCGCAAGAAGCGCGCTGCGCTGGATCTGCCGACTGTGATGCAGGCCTGTCCCGAATTCGCATCCTGGGCCCGCAATATGGGCGGGTTCCTGAAGGATTGGGGCGATCTTCATCGAGTTGCGGGTCAACTCAGGCCCATGATCGGGGTGTCCGAGCATGCCTGGAACGTGGCGCAGGATCGGCTGGGCAAACAAGTGGCGACAGCAGCGCTGGCGCTTGTCTTCGAGAAGCATTGCGCGGGCGAAGTGTCCTCGCCGGGCGGCTATTTGCGTGGCATGGTTGAGAAGGCCGGGGCAGGGGAGCTGCATCTCGAGCGCAGCTTCTATGGCAGGCTCAGCGGGCAGGCGGCATGATGGGGCAGGGGGTCAGAGTCCGGCGGCCTTCGTCAGGTTCACGCGGAACCGGTCGCGGCGGCGCTGGTAGCGACGGGTCATCTCGGCCGAGGTATGCCCGAGGTGCTTCTGAACGTAGCGCTCATCGACTTCGGCCGAACTCGCCAGACCGGCACGCAGCGAATGACCAGAGAACAGCGCCAGGCGTTCTTTCTCGGGCAGCTCGGATCGGATGCCGGCGTCCAGGACGGTGCGCTTGATCAGCCGGGCCACATGCTTGTCATTCAGCCGTGTGTCGGAAGGGCGTTTACCATCCCGTGAGGTGCCGACGAAGACCGGACCGAAGTCGATCTTCGCGAAGTGCAGCCATTGCTCCAGCGCATGCACGGGGCAGGTCTGATCCTTGGAGCCGCGGCCGATCTCGACTTCACGCCAACCTGTCTTCGCATTGAGGGTCAGAAGGGCGCCTTTCTCCATGATCTCAATCCATCCGCCTGACTCCGGTGTGTCGTCTTTGTGCACATCCAGGCTGACGATTTCCGAGCGGCGCAAGCCTCCGGCGTATCCAAGGAGAAGGATTGCCTGATCCCGCAGCCCGCGCAGGTCGTAGGGCAGGGTGGCGACCATCGCGAGGATGTCCTCAGCCAGGATCGCTTCCTTCTGCACCGGCGGACGCGCGTGCTTGCGCTTGATTCCGGCCAGTACCGTGGCGATGTGACGGTTTTTCCGATCAAGGGTGAAGCCTCGCTGCGCATAGTTCCAGGCGAGGCCCGACAGGCGACGGTCGATAGTTCTGACTGAGAGGGCAGGGGAGGGGTCCGAACCGGAGGCCAGATCGGCGAGATAAAGCCCGATCATTTCTGGGGAGGGCGGCAGCGGTTCCGCACCCTTCATCCTGCACCAGCGCGCGAAGTGCGCCCAGTCCTTTGCATAGGCCTTCAGCGTGTTGACCGACGCAGCAGCACGTGCGTAGTCACGCGCCGTGTCCACCAGTCGATCGAGCGTCCCGGATCCGGCGACATGGGAGGGCAGGGCGATGCCATCGCCTGCCTCTTGATCTCTCTCGTCGACGCGAGCATCATCCAGCTCATCAGAGGGCGCTGACGTCGATTTCTCGTTCTGTGGGGCCATTTCCGACAAAATCCAGTAGTGAAATACGGACGATTCCCAGCCTATATTTTTACGTCCGATAATGCAAACTTATTGGACATAGTAGAGAGCAGCAAAGCGGGGCGGTTTGCATATCATATTGTGGACGAAAGCGCCGTACCGGGATAGTCTTGGGGCATGACATACCAGCCTGCCACCATCTTGGACGACCTTGGCAACCTACCGCGGCTACCGGGCTGGGTCACGTCGGGACATGCGGAAACCCTTGAAACTGTGGCCTTTCGGTCGGGGGCTGCGCTGATGATACTCGATCAACTGATCGGTGATCCCAGGCATGCTGTGCCCGTGAGACTGCTCGCCAACCGACTGGCTCTGAGTGCCGCAGTGGCGACCTCGAAACTGGAAGGCCGTATGGCGCGGGAGACGGATATCCGCGACGCCTACCACCTGACCCCGCCGGGCGAGGCACGAGGTCCGGATGGTGATCTCTTGGCGTTTTGGCGCGAGAGTGTCCGGCTCCAGGCAGGCGGGGCGGGTGAGATTGTTGACCTGGTCGGCGCGAACTTCGCGGACGAGGTGGGCGCCTGGCTTGATGCGGGAATGGAGTGCGCACGAACTAATGGGCCCTTGGCCGGATGCGTGTCTGTGTTGCGGGCCGTGCTCGCGGCCGACGACCGAGCAGAACGGGTGGCCTGCCTGCTTTCAGATATTGTTATGGCGCGGGCGTTGAGCTGGAAGACCGTGCTGCCGATCTCGGCGCTGTACTTAGTCATGACCGCGCTGCGTGACCTGGCAGCAGAAGGGCAGGGGGTCGAGATGGCGGTTCAGGCCCGGATTCTCGACTCCATCGAAGGGACGATCCGGATCGCGCGCGATCTGGCTCGCCGGGCCGAGGCGCTTCGGTCCGTCGCACCGAAACTGCGCGCGAAAGGATCGGATGCTGCGGTCGACCTGTTCCTGACCGAGGATGCCGTGGCACCGGCGTCGATGCTTTCGCCGCGCATCCGGGGCACCTCGATCTCCATGACCGACCGCGCTGCACGGCGGTTTTGCGACCGGCTGGTCGAGTTGGGTGTCGCGCGCGAGCTGACCGGACGCTCGACGTTCCGGCTGTATGGGCTATGAGCATGGCCAGCGAAAGTGGGAACCGGTTTCGCGGTTCGGCCATGCGACCACAAAAGGTCTCGCCATGACGACCGCGACCCGGAAACGGAAACCGGCAGACAAGGGCGGCGCGGTCTTTGACCGGGACCTCGACGACCTGCCACAGGAGCTGCGCTGGCGCGAATGGATGGGGCGGATCGAGGCGGTGCTGTTCGCCAGCGCTTCGCCGGTCGGCCGCGAGGACCTCGCGTGCGTGGTAGGGCAGGGGGCCTCTGTGGAGATGCTGATCGAGGACATCCAGGCCGAGCTGACGGGTCGGCCTTACGAACTGGCCCAGGTGGCCGGCGGCTGGATGTTCCGCACTCGGGCGCAGTTTGCCGATGCGATCAAGGCGGCGGCCGATCTTGGCGAGCAGTCGTTGGCCTTCACTGAAATGGAAATGGGCGTGCTCTGCGCCATCGCCTATCACCAGCCGATCGACCGGGCCGGTCTGGCGGACATCTTCGGCCAGGAGGTCAGCCGCGATCTCCTGGCCCGGCTGCACTACAAGGACCTGATCGCCAGCGGGCCCCGTTCGCCGCGCCCCGGGGCGCCGCATACCTTCGTGACAACGGAGACGTTTCTGGTGACGTTCGATCTGCAGAGCTTGCGAGACCTGCCGGAGCTGGAAATTCTCGACGAACAGTCCGGGTAGTGTGCTTGGTTTGGAGGTGCACCTCGTTCGTCGCGCCAGCACGCCAAATCGCTTGGCAATAAGCGGCTGCATATCAATATCTTGTGGTCAGCATCCCAAAGTTGAGCTACAAATTTGGTCAGGAGGTTGCGGCATGGCGCGTGGCGAATTGATGAAGAAATTGCTGCTCAACTATGGGCGTGAGGATGAATTCCGCGCGGTCGTCGAGCAGATCATCTCTGAAGAAGAAAAGAAGAATAACCGTGTACTTGCGCGTGGCCTTCGCAATGCTCTCGAGACCATCTCGTCTGCGCAGCAACCCAAGGAGCTGAATCGGCTCGTTCCGTTTCCGGACGATGCAAAGGAGTTCATTCAGCGTATCGAACCGCGCTACAGCCCCGAGGACATTCAGCTGAGCGTCGAGAACCTCAGCCTCTTCACAGGATTGATCGATGAGTTCCGAAAGTCAGAACTTATCAAGCGGAATGGCCTGCCAGTTCGCTCAAAACTACTGTTCTGCGGACCTCCCGGAACTGGGAAGACACTGTGCGCCGAGATCTTCGCCGGTCAGCTGGGGCTGCCTTTCTTCCATGTCAAACTCGATAGGCTCATCTCCTCCTTTCTGGGCGAGACCGCCTCCAACATTCGCAAGACCTTCGAGTTCGCCCGCCGTCAACCCTGCGTCTTGTTTTTCGATGAGTTCGACGCGCTCGCCCGCTCGCGCGAAGAGGGAAGCGATCACAGCGAGCTGCGCCGCGTCGTCAACTCCCTGTTGATCTTCATCGATCAGATCCAGCCGAGTGGGTTCCTCATCGCGGCCACCAACCTGGACGGGCAACTCGATCCCGCCATCTGGCGCAGGTTCGATGAAGTCGTCTGGTTCGATCATCCGGATGAAGCGATGACACGGCGGTATCTGACCAATGCAATGAAAAACTCGGAGCTCGAATTCGATATCGAAGACATGGTTCAGGGGACCATGGATTATTCCTATGCCGAGCTTGAGAAGATCTGCAATCAGGCCAAAAAACTGGCACTGCTCGATCGCAAAAAGTCGATCTCGAAGAAGCATTTCAGAGAAGCCATTCGTTATGCCGATCGACGGCGCATGCGTATTCGCAAGATTGCCAAAGGTTCGTGAGTTAGACTTTGCCCCAACATCAGCACCTGCCCCTGGTGCGCCTGCCAGAGAATTTTGCACGCCGCAAGCATGGTAGAGTGCCCAGCCCACCAACCCGAGACGGAGGTCATGGCGGCCGCGTCCGGCAGGAGGTTGATGCCGCCGTTCAAAGCCAACGTGCGCAGCAGCCTCCTCCGAGGTTCGTGGACCCGGCGCTGATCCTTCGGGTGGAGATGAGCGGGGCCAGCATGGAGGACGATTGGGAAGGTCTTGGCCTTACCGTGCTGTCCACCGATGAAGACAACACCCTGGTCTTGTTCTCGTCGACGGATGATTTGCAGGACTTTCGGACCCGGCTCGACGAATATGAGGGCCCAATACCCCAGGGTCAGCGCAATCGTCGCTACGCCGGGTTCATTGACAGGATTGGCGCTATCGGCACGATTGAAGGTCGCGACCGTCTAGGCGTTCTGGCACGCGAAGAAGGCTTTTCCGAGGTCCAGGACTTCCAGGACGATACGGACTACGTCGTCGATATCGAGCTATGGGAGTTCGGTCCTCAGGCGGCCCGTCGGTCGCTGGGCGACGAAATCGTCGAATGGGTCGAAAGCCAGGACGGGGAGCTCTACGATCACTATTGTGGGCCTTCCATCAGCATCATCCGGGTGCGTGCCTTCGGCCAGACCATTCGTCCGGTCCTTGCTATACCCCAGGTCGCCTTCGTCGATTTTCCGCCACAGCCCGACATCCTGATGGAACGCCCTGAGGCCCTTACTGTGGAGGACATGCCGCCGGTGTCACCGCCGGAGGTGGACTTGCCTGTGGTTGCCATTCTCGACAGCGGTGTTAACGATAACCCCCTGCTCGAAGATGGTATCGTTGCGCGTGAGGCCTTTCCGGCAGAGCTTGGCGAGGCCGATATCTTCGGTCATGGCACGGCTGTCGCCGGTGTCGCCTGCTACGGCGACCTCCGGAACCATCTCGATCAGCCAGTGCTCGTCCCCGCCGCTCGGATTATCTCGGCGAAGGTTGTGACAGATCAGGGCCAGTTTTTCGAGCGCCGTACCTTGCCGACCCAGATGCGGACAACCATCGAACGCATTCGGGAAGCCTATGGGTGCAAACTATTTGTCATTTCGCTTGGGGATACTCGTGCACGCTTCGAGCGCGGTCGGGTCGGGCCGTGGGCCGCAACCCTGGACGAGCTCGCGCGCGAACTTGATGTCCTGATTTTCGTATCTGCAGGCAATCGCGACCCCAGGGGAGGTACGTCTTTGGAGCAGGGCGTCACGCAGTATCCGGGCTATCTTTTGGAAAATGCCAACCGCGTCTGCGAACCGGCAGGCGCCGTCAACGCCTTAACGGTAGGGTCGCTCGCGCATTCCAATGGGCTCGGGCCGGAGCACGAATTCGACGTTCACATCCAACGCATCACAGAGCCAGATGAACCGTCGCCGTTTTCGCGTTCTGGCCCAGGTGCCGGAGGCATCAAGAAACCAGATTTCGTCGACTACGGTGGAACATTGGTGTTCGACGCCGTGGCTCGGCGCTTGCAGCGTGCGCCCCACTTGGCAAATGCGGGCATTTTGACCACTAACGCTGACTTTCAGCGGCAACTCATTGTGAGCAAGACGGGCACATCATTTTCCGCCCCGCATCTGGCACACAAGGCGGCGCAAGTATTGCGTTATCATCCGGACTCATCGGCGAACCTCATCAAGGCGTTTATGGCCAATTCTGCCCGCGTCCCTGAAGCCACGCAGCGCAGGTTGGGCGGCATAATCGAGGCCGAGCGAGACCAAATTCATGGGAACGGGGTTGTAAACCCTGCCACAGCAACCTTCTCTGATGATCATCGGGTCGTCCTCTACGCCGAGGACTCGCTCGGAATGGACCAATTCGCTGTCTACCAGGTCCCGATCCCCGCCGAGTTCCAAGGCAATGGTCCGCGCTGGATTCATGTCTCGCTGGCTTTCGACCCACCGGTGCGACGGACTCGCGCTGAATATGTCGGCACGCGAATGAACTTCCGGTTGATCCGGGGGTGCACCGCGGATCAGGTCTTTGAGCATTTTCGATCCCACACGGGCGAAGACACGGAGGCGCCAGAGATGGCGGGGCGCTTCAACTGTGGTCTTAACCCAGGCCCGCAACGTCGCGACCGCAACACGCTCCAAACGGCAAGTGTAAAATTCACCCAGGATACCGCGCAGTACGGCACCGACTATTTCCTCGCGGTGCGGTGTGTCGGAGGCTGGGCTGCAGATCAGGAAGTCCGTCAGCGATATGCGATCGTTGTTGAGCTGGAGCACGAAGCTCAAGTCGAGCTATATGCACGAGTTCAACAGCGCGTTCGTATTAGAGTATAGTGGCGCGAGTCGCCTCGCGAGGGTCCAACCTCGTTCGCTCCAGTCAGTATTGCGTGGCATCGGCCCGGCAGTGCCCCGCGCTACGACATGTCATGCAGACCCTTTTCGTGTTTGAGGCCGCGGCGGGCCGAGATGCCCTAGCCTGCGGGTCCTTCCCGGGGTGCTCTGGTGGCAAGTCACAGCCAAGCCCGCTCCTCGGCCACCTTGTGGGTGGCCTCAGGCGCGCTGTCATTTCCCCGGAGGCCCCAGCGTTAACCGTGCCCGGTCGCCGCACATTCGATCCGGCCCCGGTGAAAGGAAAGGATCATCGACGGGGCAAGTCCTACCGGTGCCGTGGGCCATGATAGAAAGTCGCTTGTGGTCGTTCCACATCGAAAAACGCTTCGAGGCGTTCAGCGTTTTCTTCGACCAGCCTCTTCGCTTGCGCTGGCAGTTCACGACTTGCCCGCTCAAAGTCATCCAGCCCGATCGGTTCGAGTGTCGGGGCTGATGTCAGACGAAGCATTCGGTCACGCCCGATCAGCAGGCCAGCCTGCCCCAGAGCGTTCTGGCTTTGCAGATGCATGGCGCTCTCGATGATGGTTCGCCAATGGAACATACCACCCCGCTTGATCTGACCGTCAGACATACGCAGGTCTTGATCGCCGCAGCCGAGGCTCAGAACATCGACCTTGTGCCTGTCGACATCGAAGCAGCTCATGGCATCCACCAACGCGACCATGACAGGGTTATTGGCCCAAACGCCGCCATCGGCAAAATGCCGGGTGCCGTTTCGATAGGTCGAGAAGAACGTCGGCGCGGCGGACGTCGCCAGGGCCACCGTGACCAGCTCTTCCTGCCAGTCGAGGCGGAAGTCCGGGTGATGCGGTGTCTTGAGGACGTTGACCTCGTTGAAGCCATCGAAGGCGGGGATGCTCAAACGTACGTTGACCGAGCCCAGTGTCCTGTTGCCGAAGCTGTCGCGAAGCGCACGCTCCAGGGGTTCCCCGTCGTATCGATAGACCGCGAGATCGCGTGCAAACTGGTAAACGGATCGTAGCGTATGTCCAAAGGGAATTGGCGGTGTCCAGTGCCGAGGAAATATCTCCGCCCCATGGCGCATGTATATCTGCAGGACCTCCTCGGCGCGCATGCCCGCACTCATGCCCAATGCAATGATTCCACCAGTCGATGTGCCGGCGATCATGTCGAAGTAGCTGGCTGCCGATCCGCCCTTCAAGAAGCGGCGCTCGCATTCCGCCAGAACCGCCGCAGGAAGGATGCCCTTTATTCCTCCGCCATCGATGGAGAGGATGCGAAAATCATCTGCGAGCCACGCGAGTTGTTCGCGACGGTGAAAGATGGTGCCCTGTGAGCGCCGGGATTGAGGCTGTTCCATGAAATCTCTCATAAAGCGCCGCCAAACGACCGCAGCCGCCTGACAGATCTCTGACGTGTTTTCCGGTGCCGAACCATTTGCCCGTTGCGAGCCAGCTTTCGTAACAACTCAACCAATTGGACGCCCAAGGAATGGTCGTGTCACTGATCCGGTCGTCAGGTGACCATTGATCTGCTTCGTCGTCGAAGAGGCACAGGAATGGTCCTGTCCGCGTTGTTCTCGGGTGGGACACATAGACATGCGGTAGGGACCCTTCTTCGTTACCGAAGCGCCTTTCCAATGTCGGTTCGAGTATTTCGACCAGTGGTTGCAGGTAGAGGTTTGATCGGCCTTCGACCAGCAACGGTTCAGAATATTCCACCCGCAACCGGTACCGGGTTCTGTGCGGTTGCAGATGTCCCACCCAGACACAGGTTCTCTGGCTCAACCGGTCAGATGACCAATCGGGATAGACCTCCGCCATGTCCGAAATTTGCTCACCAACAGTTATCATCGGGCACCGTGCCCCCCATGTTGGTGTTCGCGCGTGCAGGCTTCACCAGGCCAGGCGCCGCGGCGACCCCGGCACCAAGAGCCGGAGCAGCCAGGGACGAAACCGGGGCCGCAGGCTTCAATTGCCCGCGCGGTGTCATGCCGAGCGCACCGTTTTCGAGCTGGACGGTCTGTGCACGATGATAGGCCTGCAGCGCGGTCTCGCCGGCCTTTTCACCGAAAAGGTCATCGAACGTCGCCCGGATTACCGCAGGGTCGAAGCCGACCCGCTTCAAGGTTTCAAGGCGCTCGATGAGGACAAGCAAATCTGCTGCCCAGAGTTGTTGATCGCTCCTCTGGGCCGGCCAGCGGTCGGTGAAATGGTCCGGGTAGTGCGCCGGATTGCGAACTTCTAGCAGCCGCAGATTCTGCTCGGCATTGCGAATCTGCCAACGCATGCGCTTGGCAATTGCAATCACTTCATCGACCAGGCTGTCGTTGGCAGGACCGGCGTCTATCGCGATCGCTGCCATGATGACGGCCGGAGGTTTGCGCCTGCCGCGGTGATCGTCGTGCTTGCGATACCGCTTGTCGCGGAACCTCTTGATCAGTTGCAGAGCGACCACGCGAGGCGATTTCTGGTCGAGCGGGACGTGGACCGGCATCGGCTGGGTGTCTGCCTTCTGCAGCGCGAGACCCGAGGTTTCGTTTGACAGGCGCTTGGCCAATTCGACGTAGGTTTCACCATCGACGAGGTACCGGCGTGCGTCGAAACGCTTCTGAAAGGTCTCGCTGATTTCAACACGAGCGTTGAAGTAATCGGCAAACCCTTTCGGATTGATCTCCTTGTGGTATCGCTCGCCTGTCTCAGGCTTGTAGTGAAACAAGGTCGCCACGCGCTCAGGCGTCCCGTCAATGCGAACGACGGGCATCAGATCGACGGTGACGCCGTCGGGGTAGGTAACCGTGACGCAGCGGCTGTTCTTCTCGATCAGATAGTCGAAGTACCTGCTTCCCGCTTCGCCCTTGATCGCCTTGTGCAATTGTTCAAGCACCCATGCCGGGTCGGTCCCGGGAGCGACCGCGATCTCAAGAACGGCATCAACGTCGTGCTGGTCGGTCTTCAGGCGTGACCGGGTTGCCGCGTGAATTGCAAAGCTGCCAGAAGGATAGATCTCAAGGACCAGATCTTCGAGAGGGCTGCCGGGGCGGTCGACATGCTGTGCGAGCCCGCGAAAGTGACTGTCAGCCTCATCGTGCATGGTCCGGGTGATCTGGATGGCACGCGCGACATCCATCAGTGCAGCCTCGACGGGATCGATGTCCAGGCTGCGGGCGAAATCTTCGAGGTTCGTCCTGATATTCATCTTCATCTGCCCCCTCAGGCTTGACGGATTCCTCGATCCGTCTTACAGTTTTTGACGTTTTCGTAGGACTTAAGGCGAAAAAAGAAGCCGCGGGCAAGCGGCGCGATTCCTACGATTTCGTCATAGTAGCACATGCGGGAGCGTCATGTCAAATTCTACGGATTCCAACGGTGGATTCGGTGACAGGTTGCGGCAAGCCAGAGAGGCGCGAGGGATCAACCAAACGGAACTAGCGGCAAAAACCGGGTTGCAGCCGTCGGCAATCGGCCATTTCGAGAAGGAACGGCGTAAACCTTCCTTCGCAAACATTCGGGCTCTCGCCAAGGCTTTGAGCGTTACATCCGACTACCTGCTTGGCAGGACAAACGACATGGCCGGGGCGACGACGGCCTTTCGTGGTGAAGAGAACCTATCGGATGGCGACCGAGAACACATCCAGATGATGATCGACCTCATGAATCAGAGGAAGTCGGGTCGTTGAGCAAGTTCAGAATCCAGATGGCTCGGCGCCAGGGCGAGCTCAAAGCAAAGGAGAAGGGCTACGATGCCTTCCCCGTGGATCCCTTTGCGATCGCCGAGAGCGAAGACATCATTGTCGAGCCAAAGGATCCTGGCCAGGTCGGCGTGAGCGGCGGGATCATCTTCCACGATGAGAGCGTAGGCATCTTCTACGCCACCAATATCAAGAGCGAGGGGTTTCGCAGGTTCACCGTTGCCCACGAACTTGGGCACTACTTTCTTGATGGCCACCCCGAGGAGATTCTGAAAACCGCACCGATCCACATCTCGAGAGCCGGTTTCTCACAAGGGACCAGTTCGATAGAGCTCGAGGCGGACCATTTCGCTTCGGGGCTGCTTATGCCGTCCAGACTCGTTGGGAAGGTCATCGGGGGAAGCCGTGTCGGTCTGGACGGGATCGTTGCGCTGAGCCACTTGGCAGAATGTTCTCTTACCGCCTCTGCGATCCGGGCCGCCGAATGCTGCGACTATCCCATGGCGGTTGTCGTCAGTACCGGCGACAAGCTCGCGTACGCGTTTCTGTCTGAAAGCTTCAAGAAGCTCGACAAGCTCAGCTTTCTCAAGAAGGGCGCACCCCTGCCGAGAACCCATACCTTGCGGTTCAACGCCGATACCCAAAACATACGTGCGGCGCGCTCGATCTGTGGCCGAACAAGTCTCGCCGAGTGGTTTTCTTGCGAGCGGCGACTGGCCTTGGATGAAGAAGTCATCGGACTCGGAACGTACGGCTTCACCCTCACCGTCCTTTCCAGCGAAGAGCTCGCCGACGATCCTGATGATGAAGCCTATGAAGAAGAGGCCGCGCTGATTGAGAGCTGGACGCCCAAATTCGCTCGTGGTCGCTAACAGCATCAAGTCCCTTCGAACTCGCGCACCAAACCGGTAACGATAATGGCCCCTCCTATCGAACCGGTGAGAAATAGCTACTCCGGTTTGCGCTTGTGACCGCACGTCGAGTGCTGGACGGGAGCCGGCTGCCCGTCGCCCGAGGGCTGCACCGTTACCGTGACAGGCGGCGCAGCGCATCGTGAGCTGTCTCGTTGCCCAGCGTGGCCGCCTGTTCATAAAGCGCCCGTGCGCGTCCGGTATCGAGCGAAACACCCTGCCCGGCTTCGTAGAGGGACGCCATGCCGACCATCCCGTCGCTGGCGATGATGTCGCCCCGCTCGGCCGCCGCGCTGTACCATTGCATGGCCGCCGCGAAATCCTGATCGACGCCCTCGCCGCGGTGATAGGCGCGGCCGAGGTAATATTGGCTGGTGATGTCGCCGCCTTCGGCGCCCTTCATGAACCATTCGGCCGCCTCGACCGGATCGCCCCGATCCAGCGCGATCAGGCCGATGTAACGCGCGGCCTTGCCGTCGCCCTGCGCGTCGGCGCGGGTGAACCAGGCCAAGGCCGTCTCGCTGTTTGCATTGACGCCCAGGCCCTCCATCCAGATCTTGCCGAGATAGACCATGCCGCGCGTATCGCCAGCCTCCGCCGCACGCTCTGCCCAGACCAGTGCCTTGGCGAAGTCGGTCTCCAGTCCCGCGCCGCCTTCGAGGTAGAGCCGCGCAAGCTGGACCTCTGCATCGACCTCACCGTTCTCTGCCGCGGCGTGGTAGAGCGCCAGCGCCTCAACCAATTGCCCGGCATCCGTAGCGACCCTCGCCTCGGCCACAAGGGGGGATTGATCCTGCGCCATGGCCGCCCCCGCGAGAGCTAAAGCCAGCGCCAGCGGAAGGAGAGAGATGCGGAGCACAACAGTGCCCTTGAATCCTGGATCAGTCATTACGGAGCAGCCAGGCGCGGATCGGCGCGATGGAATAGGCGATACGCCACGTATTACGGTGGCCGCTGGCACCGGCGGTATCGGCGCCCGGCAGAAACACCGATCCTTCATCGAAAGTGACATAGTTGATGCGCGCGCCTGCGGCGTTCAGGTCGTCAAAGGCGAACCGGAACTGCTCGTCGCTCCAGTTGCCGTCCCAGACCGCGCGGGCGACGGTCGCGCCTTCGGCTTCCAGCGCTTCGGTGATGGCGTTCTGGCCGGGGAAGGCCTTGCTGTCGTCTTGACTGACCAGGATGAACAGACGGTTCCCGGCCATGGGCGCCACCAGCGCGGGGTCCCACTGGCAGGCGACGAGGAAGGAGGCCGCGAAGAACTCGGGATATTTGATGTTCATCGCGATCGACATCATCCCGCCGCCGGATTGCCCGGTGGTGTAGAGCCGCGTCTGGTCGATGCTGTACTGCTCGGTCAACGCCTTGATCAGATTGATCGTGGTGTCCAGCATCGAGGAGGTGTCGGAATTGTCGTCCGCGATGATCTGGTCGAATTGTGGTGCCAGAACGAAGCTGGGGGTCTTCGCCTGATCCTCCTGGCTCGCCCATGAAATCGCGCCAAGGCCCTGTTTCAGCGTCGTCAGCACATTCGGCCCGGTCGCGCCCGCGTCGTGCATGAAGTTGACCAGCGGATAGCTTTGGGCGGGGTCGTAGTCCTTGGGCACGAACAGGTTGTAGGGCAGGGTGTCGCCGGTCTCGGGATCGTTCCAGACGAATTGCTGGAAGTCGTCTACCACGAGGTTGCGCACCTCGGAGGTCTCGATCTCGGTCGCGGGGAGGGTTCCGTCGGGCAGGGTAAGTTCGGCCTGCACCACCGCGGCGGAAGGTTCGGCCCAGTTGCTGCCCGCGTCCATCACGGTCCCGGCATTGCCCGGCCCGCCGCCGCCCGGTCCATTGCCCGGCCCATCATTGGCCGGACCGCCCTCGTCAGAGCCATCACCATCCCCCTGCGGGCCACCCTCTTTCTCGGACTTCACGGCAAGGCTCGCATCCGCATCGTCAGCCGATAATTCGACGATGACCACGTTGCCCTGTTCCGCCCGGTCCGCAGGATCGGTCGAAGTGGCGGGGTAAGCCGCCGTCACCGTGCGCCCGTCGACCGCGAAATCACCGGCGCTCAGATCAGATGCCATGATGGGGGCGGAATAGCGCACCGCCACCGCGACGAACCGCAATCCGTCGCCATAGACGCGGGTGATCGCGGTTGCGCTTTCGGCTGTGATACCTTGCGCGAATACGGGCGCGGAGAACGAGACAAGCGCCCCTGCGCAGGTGGCGCCGATCAGGAAGGTGCGACGGGTCGGCATGGGACATCCTTTCAGGTTTCAGTATGGCGCGGCCTTGTGCACGTCATTAATGGAACTACATTGGTTCCGTAAATAGGAAACTCATCCACGATGTCAACGAACACGCCGTCAAAAAGAAGCGACCTCCCAGGTCGCGGTCGCCCGAAAAGGCATTCGGACGACGTCCTGCGTACCCGCCTTCTCGACGCCGCCATGACGGCCTTCATCGAGAAAGGGTTCGCCCGGGCGACCACGACCGACATCGCCCGTCGCGCGGGCATGTCGAAGCGCGATCTCTATCGGCTGTTCGATGACAAGACCCAGATCTTCACCGAGACCATCCTTTCGCGCAGGCATCTGATCCTCGATCTCCCCCGGCCCGCGAACGAAGCCCTTGCGCCGCTCGAGGCGTTGCGATGCATTTTCCGCCTCGATCTCGCGGACCGGGAAGCGGCGGAACGCGATGCCCTGATGAACCTCATCGCGCGCGAGAGCCTGCTGTTTCCCGATCTGAACGCGCTGCTTTACGACACGGGCACGATCCGGTCGCGTGAGTTCCTGATCACGTGGCTCGACGGTCAGATGGATGCGGGATCGCTGCCGCGCTGCGATACCACCCGTCTTGCCGGCCTGCTGATGGATGTGGTGTTCGGCGCGCTTCTTCCGCGCAGGCAGCACAGGGGTCCAGTGGATCGGGTGGCACAGTCTCAAGAGATCATGGCGAGGATCGAAATCGTGCTGCGCGGTCTCGATCTCACACACGATAAGGAAAGGACCAGTGATTGACTTGGGTGAGGGGCTGCGCACGGCGCGCGCCCGGTGCGCTGATCGTCTCCGACACCACGGGCCAGCGTGGAAACTCAGGGGTCGATGCCGATGCCGCCCGGTCCGCACCCATCCCGATTTCACAGCGACGGAGAATTCTTTCGCAACCGTTCAAGGAACAATGACGATGAAACACATCCTGACACTTCTGCTGATGACCGCAGGTCTGCCGGCCCTGGCCAAAGACATTCCGCCGGCCATTTCGGACCTGATCTCGCAACTCGATCTGGAAGCGGCGCGGTGGCATCCGGGCGACGACCGCGCGGATCTCGAAGGGCGGCTGCACGGCACCTGGGTCGAGATCGACTTGCACCGCAATGGTACGCTGGAAGAGATCCAGGCGGAGCACGACGGGCTCATTCCCGCTTCCGCAATCGCCGTCCTCGTGCCGACCGCGCTGCGCTCCAGTCCGGATTACCCGGCGGATGCCTTCTTCGAGAAGATCGAGTTTGATCGCGATGCCTTTGAGATCAGGGGACGCACGGCAGGGGGGCGCTGGTTCGAGGCCAAGTTCGATGGCTCGGGCCACCTGACAAAGTGGGACATCAAGTAGACGGCCCGAAACACTGCAAACGGCCGGCGGCCGATCTGATCGACTTCAAGCCGGCACAAGAAAGGATCAATTTTTTCCATGACATCGAAATCACTTTGCCTGGTGGCGCTTCTGGCGGCCGGTCTGCCCGTGTGGACGCTGCCTGTCCAGGCGCAGGAAAGCAGCCAGAGCGAGATCGCCCGCCGCGCCGTAACCGTCGCCCAGAACTATCTGGACACACTCGACCGGGCACAGCTTGGTAAGGCCTGGCTGCCGTTTCAGTCCTCCGCGGTACCCGCGATCGCGGAATACACACGCAGCGGCGGGCCTCAGGGTGGCGGCCGGTCGATGGCGAATTTCACCGGGGAACGCTACGGTCAGGCGGTCTGGTCGAATTACCCCGCCAGCGACGTTCTGCGTCCGGGCCTGCCCCTGGGCGAAATGACCGAAGACCAGCGCGCGGCGGCCATGACGTTGCTGCAATCCGTGCTCAGCCCGGAAGGCTTCGAGAAGGTGCGGCAGATCATGGGGGCGGACCAGGCGCTCCATGAGGCTGGCACTAATTATGCCTCTGGGACCGATGCCTACACGCTGGGTATTTTCGGCACGCCTTCCGATAGCGGCGACTGGATGATCCAGTTCGGTGCGCATCATCTGGGGCTGAACCTGGTGATACGAAGCGGCGCCGGGACGATCACTCCGACAATGACCGGAGCCCAGCCCGCGATCTACACCAATGACGCGGGCGAGACCGTTCGGGCGCTCGCGGCCGAGAACGACCTCGCCTTCGCTCTGCTCGACAGCTTCTCGGAGGATCAGCGCGATGCCGCGGTCCTTGACTACGAGGTCGGCGATCTTGTCTACGGACCCGGCAAGACCGGAGACCCGGTCCTGCCCGAGGGCCTGCAAGGCAGCGCGATGAGCGACGACCAGAAGGCCATGCTGATGGATATCGTTCGCCTGTGGGCCGGCATCGTGACCGAGGAATGGGCCGCGCCGCGCCTGGATCAGATCGAGGCCGAGCTGGATGAGACCTGGTTCGCCTGGAGCGGCCCGCTGACCCATGAACCAGAGCGGAACGGAACCTCCTATTACCGCATCCAGGGGCCGCACCTGATCGTCGAATTTTCGCCGCAAGCCGTCGGCGGCGACAAGACAATGCACGTTCATACCGTCTATCGCGATCCGACCAACGCCTACGGTCTGGGGAGCATGGAATGATGCTGCGTATCCTGAGCCTGGCGTGCATCGTCGCCTCGGCCGCACCCGCTTTCGCCCATCGGCTGGATGGCTACCTTCAGGCGAGCGTGCTGTCGCTCGGTCCGGAGCGCCTGACGATCTCATTGGCACTGACGCCCGGGCACGAAGAGGCGGAGCTGCTTATTGCCGCTGCCGATCTCGATCACGACGGCACCTTGAGCGACGAGGAATTGCACCACCATGCGGAGACCGTGGTGCAGGATTTGGCGCTGGAAATCGACGGGGCTCCGGTCCGGCTTACGCTACAGGATGTCTCGGCTCCCGATATCGCCGCGTTGATCGACGGAACCGCGCCGCTGATCCTACATCTGAGCGCCGCCATGCCTCAATCGAGCGGCGAGCACCGACTAACCTATCGTAACACCTATCGGTCGGAACACTCCACGCGCCTGGTCAATACGGAAGCACCTCGTGGGCCGTTCGAGGTGATCGCTCAGGAGCGGGATGGCACGCAAAGCGTATACAGCCTGGTGTTCCGGCGGAGGCCTGGAACTTGATCGCGGAACGCGTTTGGGCGCCAAACAGACCGTTCCCGGCGCATCGGCGATGGCCGGAATTTTCCGATCGGCCAGGCAGGCGTCCTTGATCGCAGGGGATGCGCGTTGAGCTGTCTGAAGAGCGTTTCGTGGGGTCTGGGTGACGAACCCGACGTCCACGGTAACGCTGGTATGCGGAAATTGAATGCGCCGTGGCAGTATCATGGGCGCGTCTTCGGAGGCCACTTCCGCACGTGATCTGCGAAGGTTTCGATATATCTTGAAAGTCGATATATCGAAACTTAAGTGTAGGAGCATGAAACACGAGTCACACAAGGGCGGGGCCCACCCTGACGGGCCCAAATCGAGACGCGGACGCGCAGGCGGAAGCGCCAAATTCCATGGCCATCGCGGCCGGTCGAAACGGGTGTTCGACTATGGTGAGCTGCGGCTCCTGATCCTGGCGATGATCGCAGAGCGACCGCGCCATGGTTACGAAATCATCAAGGAGATCGAAGACAGGTTCGAAGGCCGCTACAGCCCCAGCCCGGGCGTTGTCTATCCGACGTTCTCCTGGCTGGAGGACATGGGCTACGCGACCATCGAACCGGACAGCAATGGCCGCAAGCTTTCCCGGATCACTCGCGAGGGCGAAGCCTTCCTGGTCGCCAACCGGAAGGCGGCAGACGAATTGCTGGTGCGCGAGTTGCCCCAAGTGCGCCCCGACGATATCCCCCGTCAGATCGTGGACGCGATGGACGGGTTGAAGGCAGCGCTGCGCCGGCGGCTAGTAGGCGGCCTGACCGAGGCTGAGATCTGCGAGACCGCTGCTGCGATTTCGGCCGCGGCAGACGTGATCGGAACGAAGCGATGACGGCAGCGCGTCTGGCGGACATGGATCCGCGTGTCACGGCGGTGCTGGAAGACTACGACGCGCGCATCCGGGCCGAACGGCAGTCACGCGGCAGTGTCAGAGATGGCGGCGCCGACATGCGGATGCTCGCCATAGGCCCGGATACGGGGCGGTTGATGAATATCCTGATCCGCAGCCTGGATGCCCCGAACGTCCTGGAGATCGGCACCTCGTTCGGCCATTCGACCATCTGGCTGGCCCAGGCCGCGAAGGCCCAAGGCGGGCGGGTTGTCACCATGGAACAGCAGGCGCACAAGTCTGCCCATGCCAGCGAGATGGCCGCAAAGGCCGGACTGGTCGAGCATGTCGACTTTCAGGTCGGCGATGCGCTGAAAATGATCCCGGATTTGCCGGGGACGCTGGATTTCGTCTTCCTCGACCTGTGGAAGGATCTCTATGCGCCGTGCCTCGACGCCTTCTACCCCAAACTCGCCCCTGGCGCGATCATTGTCGCCGACAACATGATCCGCCCCGGAGGCCCGGCGATCGACGCCTATTCCAAGGCGCTTCGCCGCAAGCCCGGAATCGACAGTATCCTTCTGCCCGTCGGCACGGGGATCGAAGTCAGCCGGTTCATGCCAAGATGAAACGAGAACACCCCATGGAACAGATCATCACCCGCCACCGGCATGAGCTGAAACGCCGGACCCTCACTGTCACGCATTAGATTTTTCCGGCAAACAGCGACGATGACCTGTAAAACCCCAACCGTCCGCCTCAGGCCTCCCTCGAGGGAAGACATCGAGGCGCGTGTTCTCCTTGGCAGCTCCGCTGAAATCCTGCGCATGTATGGGTTTCTTGCAAAGGCATCCGCAAATGAGATGCCGCGCGCGCAAGCAACACGCTGGTTCGAAGACTTGAGAGATCATCCCTGTGCCTGGGCGGTGCACGCCGATGGCGAGCTCGTTGGCCATGCCCGACTGGACAACATCAACAACACCGATCGCCGCGCCAGATTGGCCATCGGTTTGTTCAATGAACGCCACTTGGGGCAGGGAATTGGACGTGCCGCGATCAACCTCGTCCTGGAGCACGCATTTGGACCACTGCGCTTGCATCGGGTCGATCTGCGTGTGCTATCCTACAATATCCGTGCCATCCGCTGCTATGAAGCCTGTGGCTTTTCCCGCGAGGGCGTCGAACGTGAGTCCGCGCGCGTGGGCAAGGAATGGCATGACGACTGGATCATGGCAATTCTCGAGCAGGATTTTCATGTGCGACCTGGGGCATTCAGCAACGAGCGGTAGGAGTCTAGCAGATCGAAACCGCAGGCCTTGGTGAAGACCAAGGAGAGTCTTGGGTCGGCGGTGACAATGATCTCCGCTCGATCGCTCGTAGATCGATATGTACTGTGATCGAGCCCGATGCAGAACCATATTTTATCCACCGGAGCACTCGAATTTTACCCGGACGGTGCAAAAGATCGAAACTACATGCAGAAAACTGGCGGGACAAATGCGCGATGGCATGTAACCCGCCCGATCTTTTTGAGTCGAAAGATCTCCGGCCGGAAAAAGGCTTGGCTTCAGGATAGAACGGGCGCGGAATAGAAGTATTTCGCCGCCCGTCGTTCTGGAAAGTGAAAGCGGGCCTTGGGTCCGGTTGGATCCGGAGAAGGCGGGAAAGGGGTCAGGCGGGGTTCCGGAGGGATCCTGCTCTCCCCACCTCGGAACTGCTATCCAAAACCGTTCTCCGGTCCGCGCACGGTTGCCGTGCGCTCCTTCTGACATCGGAGACCACACATGGCCAAATCCAAACCCAAATTTGACGCCGCCGCGTCGATCACGAACGAGCTCATCCGGATCATCGAACGCGGAGTCCTGCCGTGGCGCAAGCCCTGGACGGCGGGTGGCAGCTCCCGGCCTCTGCGGGTGTGCGGTGAGCCTTATCAGGGCGTCAACAACTTCCTGCTGACCATGCGGACGATGATGGCCGGCTACGGCTCGCCCTTCTGGATGACGATGCCACAGGCCAACGCTCTGGACGCCAGGATCCGCAAAGGCGAGAAATCCTCTCTGGTGGTCTATTACGGGCAGAGCCGGAAACACGGGGAGGGGGATGAAACCGCTGACGATGACGAGACCGACGACGCCCGCGTCTTCCGTTTCCAGAAGTCCTACCGGGTCTTCAATGCCTGTCAGATCGAAGGACTCCCGGACAGTTTCCATCCCGACCCCGAGCCCGTGCCGGATCATCCGGCCGCAGAGCCGGTCGCGCATATGCAGGCCTTCTTCGAGGCCATCGACATCACCACGGTGTTCGCGGGCGACGAGGCCTATTACATGCCGGCTGTCGACAAGGTCTACATGCCGCCCATCTCACGGTTTCAGGACCCGCGGAACTTTTACGGCGTTTGGGCGCACGAATTCTCTCATGCGACCAAGGCGCCGCACCGCCTGAACCGCAACTATGGCCTGTCCCGGTTCGGAAACACGGCCTACGCGCGCGAAGAAATCGTCGCCTTATCTTGACAGTCTGCACCGCATGCCACCCTGCCGTAGGATGGGTGACAGGCGTCGACGGTAGGCAGTTTTCAGGCTGGCCGCCGCGCTTACCAAAGAGCTGGCGGCGGCCAGCCTGAGAACTGCCGGGCCGAAGCGTGCACCGGGTGGGGGCATGGGGAGGGTTTTGCGCTGGTGTCGATTATTTCTGTTTGCGAGCGTCGCGTGGCCGGGGGTCTCGACGCGCATGTGCCGTTGATCCTGCGCGGTGACGCGCTCTACGACCCCGATCTGGATCGCTTCTTTCTCGACCTGCCGCTATCGGGGATTCGATCGCGGCATTCGCTTCGCGCCCAGGCCTATGATGTGACAGTTTGGCTTCGCTTTCTCGATGCCTGCGGCAAGACCGTATGGGCTGCGACCCGCGACGATGTTGAGGCTTATCATCGTGCGCGCCGGCGCGGCGATGCTGGTCAGCGGATCACGGCGGCAAGCTGGAACAGGGCCGTCGCCAGCCTTGATCGCCTCTATCGCTGGGGCGAGCGGCAAGGGCTGATCGCCGAGGCACCGTTCAACCGTCGTGCCGTGTGGCGACCGGCGCAGGGTGGACGTCGCGGAATGATCGCCGCGCGCAACGACGCCTATGAACGCGTTGCGAAGCGGTCGGATGTCCGGTTCGTCACGATGGACGACTACCGCATCTTCCGCGAGGTCGGTCTGCGCGGCCTCGCGCCTGACGGCAGCGAACGCCCCGGCGCACGTGATCGGAACGGATTGCGCAACGCACTCTTCGCCGATCTGCTCGTCACGACAGGTTTGCGACTGGAAGAGGCCTCAGGTCTGCTCGCCGGTGATCTCGCGGTTATCGTTCCGGACGGCGATGAGAACCGGCAGCTCTGGCTGCGCCTGCCGCCGCCGCTCACCAAGGGCGATCGCGGACGAAGTGTTCTGGTCCCACGCCGGCTGCTTCGTCAGATCGCGGCCTATATCGATGTCGAGCGCGCGGCAGGCGCGGCCAAATTCGTCGCGCGCGATGGTGCGGCGTGCTTTGACCGGCCGATCCATATCACCGACGCCGGTCTCGACCGCATGCGCGATGTCTGCACGCCAGAAGAACGATGCCGTCTGATCCTGTGCAGCGAGAACGGAACGCCGCGCGAGCCCGCGGCGCTATGGCTGACCGAGGTTGGACAGCCCGTTCGACCCAATTCCTGGGAGGTGATCTTCGCCCGCGCCTGCAAGCGCTGTAGAGACTATGGTTTCTCGTTGTCGATCAGCCCGCACCAGCTGCGCCACACCTTCGCGGTCCATATGCTCGCCTTGCTGATCCAGGAGCGTCTGCGCGAAGCCGCATTGCCGGCGGGGCCGATGGAGAGCTACCGGCTGATCCTGGGCGACCCGCTGCAGCAGGTGCAACGCCTGCTCGGCCACGCGAGTCTCGCCACCACCTATATCTATCTCGACCATATTGCGACCCGCGCCGATACGGTGGATTCGGCGGTCGAGGAGTTGCTGGCACTGCTGCCGGGACCGCAGGGCGCATGAGCGGGCGTCCCCGCAAGGGCAGGCCCGTCGCTTTCGTACCCGTCACGCCGGAGCGAGCCAATCCCGATCCGGTGCTCGGCCTCAGGTTCGTCATCGAGGCGCGGCATGGCGGGACCGTCCTGGTCGACATGACCGATCTCGATCCTCGTCCGCTCGCTATCGCCTTTGCCAGCGCGTTGCGCCGGTCGGCCGCGCTCGGCGGCCGGATCGGTGCGGCCAGCGTCATCAAACAGTATGTAAACTCCTATCGCCGTTTCTTCACCTGGCTTTCCGATGAGGCGGGGGAGGTGGACGGGCCCGAAGACGTGCGCGCAGCCCATGTCGACGGTTTCGCATCGGCACTCGAACGCGGGGGAATGGGCGCGATCTACCGGCATGTGACGGTCAGCAAGATCGTCAATACGCTGCGTGCGATAGAGGCGGATCGGCCCGACAGGATCACGCCCGACCTCCATGAGCGGTTGCGCTATACAATGGCGACCTCGGCGGGACGCTCGACCCCGCGTGATGCCTACAGTCCCTTCGTCGCCCGCGCGCTGCGCGACGCGGCCCGTACGGACGTGGAAGCGATATTCCGCCGGATCGGCGCCGAGGATCGGACCGATGAGGGCGATCCGGTCATTGCCGGAGCGCGGGCCGATGTCGAAGCTCTCATCGCGCGCCATGGAGCCGTTCGGACCGAGAGCGTCGAGCTGCGCCGTCTCTATTTCATGCGCTTGCGGCGCGGTTTGCCGATCAGCACGCTGATCGACGACCTGCATCGCCGACATCATCTGCACGTCACCGATCTGCCGCCATTGCTCGTGCTGCTTGCTCTCGATACCGGCCTCGAGCCGGAATGCCTGAAGGCGCTGACGGTCGATTGCCTGGCCAATCCCTCCGCCGGAACCGTTGAACTTCGATACCTGAAGCGACGCGCCGGCGCCGCCGGGCACAAGAGCATGCGCGTGCGCGACGGCGGCCTCGGCACGCCGGGTGGCCTTCTCCGCCGGCTGATCGAGATCACGACCGTCGCCCGTCAGCATCTGCCCACCGATTGTCTCTGGGTTTACCACAACGTCGGCGGTCTCCATGCCGGCATCCGTCATCCGCGCGAACGCCTCGACGCCTGGGTGGCACGGCACCGGATTGTCGATGAGGAGGGCAAGCCGCTCCATCTTCTGCTGTCCCGGCTTCGCAAAACCCACAAGGCGCTGTGGTACACCAAAACCGAGGGGTACATCGCCCGCTTCGCGGTCGGCCACACGCCCGAGGTCGCGGCGCGCCACTACGCCGATCTGCCATCGCTGCGGCCCCTGCACGAGGCCACCGTCGCCGATGCCTTCCGCGACGCTGTCGTCGCCGCGATGCCGACCATCCTCGCGCCAGCAGCCGAGAAGACGCTGCGCGAAGCGCCCGAACAGGCCGGGCCGCTGATGCCGCCGGATGCGGTCGGTTCCATTCTCGATGGGGAGCAGGATCTCTGGCTCGCCGCCTGCGCGGGGTTCCATAGCAGCCCCTTCGCCGAGGCCGGCTCGCCATGCCAGCAGCCGTTCTGGGGATGCCTCCATTGCCCCAACGCCGTCATCACCGCCCGCAAGCTCCCCGCGATCATGGCCTTCCTGTCCTTCGTCGAAGACCAGCGGCAGGGGCTTCCCGGTCCCGACTGGATGGTCAAGTTCGGGCAGGTTCATGCCCGGATCGTCCATCAGATCTTGCCCGCGTTTTCCGATGCCGTTGTCGCCGAAGCGCGGTTACGCGCCGTGGAGGAGCGCCTCTATCTGCCCCCCGAGGCGCGCGCATGACCGCGCCCGCCCTTGCCCGCGCGCATGCGTTCGATGATCGGCCCGTGCTGGCGTGCGCGCCGCTCAAGCCGGGCCATGCCCGCGAGGACCTGTCGCGCGTCGGCGATCCAAGCTGGAATCTGGGTCCCGCCGTCTTCCGTGAGAACGCCCGGCGCTGCCACGTCACCGTGCATTTCGACGTGCTCGAAGATGCCGATGTGCAGGCAATGATGCGCGCCTATCTCTATGCGCGTCTCAATGTCGACCTTCCCGGCCATCGTCCGAAGCTGCCGCCCAGCTGCGTGCGGCAGGCGTTCAACCGGGCGCGGCGCTTCTTCGGCTTCGTCCGCGAACGATTGGGCGCGCTGGACCTTGCCCGCATTGATCCTCCGCTGATCGACGCCTACGCGCGGCATCTCCGAGAGGACCCGGCAAGGCGGCCCGTCATTGTCGGGCAGCTTCTCGAGGTCGTCATCGACTTCTATCTCTACCGCGAGCACCTTCCCGGCGGCGGCTTGTCGTTCGAACCGTGGGACGGGCGGCCACCCGCGCGCGTCGCGGGCTATCGTCATGTTCCCGAGAACCGGACCCCGCGCATCCCCGAGCCGATCATTGCGCCGCTTCTGGCATGGTCGCTGCGCTACATCACGGTATTCGCAGGGGACATTCTCGCCGCCCGGCGTGAGCTTTCCCGGCTCGAAGCGCGCCGCGACCGGCTCTTCGTTGCGGAACAGGGATTGCCGCATGCGGAGCGCCGCCGCCGGCAACGGCAGCGACTGGTGCGCTATTTCCGGTCCCGCGCGCGGCAAGGTCGGGGCGTGCCGGTCTGGGCAAGTCCGCCCAACGGTTCCGCATCCGTCGATCCGGTAAGCGGGGAGCTTCTGCCCGTCGTCAACGTGCAGCTTCTGCATCTTCACGTAGGCGTCGATGCCGCCAGGGAGCCGGCGATGCATCTCGCTCTCGCCGGCGGCGCGTCCGATCTCATCGCCGCCGCCATCGCGGATATCGGGATCGAACCCGGCGGCATGGATACGCCGATCTCGGTCGATGCCGATCTCGACCGGCCATGGCGGCTCCGCTTCGATGCCAAATCCCTCGTCTTGGAAGAGCGCATGCTGCAGGCAGCGGCTTATGTGGTCTGCGCCTATCTGACCGGTATGCGCGATTGCGAGGTGCAGGCGATGCGCCGGGGATGCCTGACGCTTGCGCGCAGCGAGGACGGCACCGTGTCACGACACCGCGTCCGTTCCACCGCCTACAAGGGAAAGGGGGCCCGGGGAGCGCAGGCGGAGTGGGTGACCATCGAGCCCGTCGCCGATGCGATCGGGGTGCTCGAACAGTTGACCCGGCGCGCGGCTGTTGCCCATGGCCTCGATACGCTCTGGCCCGTGCTGTCTGTGACGCGAAGTAGCAAACCGCACGTCTCCGCCGAGATCGTGCGCCAGATCAACGCCTATCGTGACCACCTGAACAGGCTGTTCGGGACGGAAGAGGCGCCCGCCATACCGCCCGGGCCGGACGGCAAGCCCTGGCGGATCACGACCCGCCAGTTTCGTCGCACGATCGCATGGCACATCGCCAACCGTCCCTTCGGAACGGTGGCCGGCATGATCCAGTACAAGCATGCATCCGTCGCCGCGTTCGAAGGCTACGCGGGTAGCAGCGCCTCGGGTTTCCGCGCCGAGGTCGAGGCGCAACGCCGGCTCGGCCAGATCGATGATCTGCTCGAGTATTTCGACAGGCGGCGCGGCGGGGCCGACCTTGGTGGGCCGGCCGGTCCTCGTGTCGCGCGTACCCTCGACGAGACATCCACCGAGCTTGGGCCATTGCCGCCGATGATCGCCGACCGGTCCCGTCTGCGCACCATGCTCGCCAGTCTGGCCCGCACCCTGCATGTCGGACCGCTTGCCGATTGCTTCTTCGATCCGGCAACCGCCCTGTGCCTCAAGCGCGTGACAGATGCCGCGGCAGACCGCCCGCTGACAGCACTTTGTGAACCGACCCGCTGCCCGAACGCCTGCATCGCGGAACATCACAGGCCAGTCTGGGAGCGGAGTGCCGATGAGGCACGCATGTTGCTGCGCGAGAAGCGACTGCCCGGATTGCAGCGGGCCGCGCTCCAGCAGGAGGTTGACCGGATCGAGGGCGTGCTGGCCCGGATCGCGCCTGAGGGCGCGGCGCCGCCCGTTCGGGCGGCGGTAAAGGGAGAGGAAGCTTGGGATCGGGGTGAGTGACGGGATGAGGAGAGCGGGAGAGGCCTGCTCCGCCCGTCCTGGAGACCTGTCATGTCCCGATCTTTCTCATCGGCCGGGCGCGCCGATGTTTATAACCGTATCACCTCCGAGATCATCGCCGCCATCGAGGCCGGCGCCGGCGACTGGCGTGCGCCCTGGTTCCACAACGGGAGCAGCATCGCGCGTCCGACCAACGTTTCATCCGGCAAGCGCTATCGCGGCATAAACACCTTGGCGCTCTGGGCCACGGGCTTTGCCGCCGGATATGACGACGGTCTCTGGGGCACCTACAAGCGATGGCAGGATTCCGGCGCGCAGGTGCGTAAAGGAGAACGCTCCACCACGGTCGTCTTGTGGAGGGAGATCAAGGTTTCCCAGCAGGCCGACGACGAAGACGATGATGACGGGCACCCTTCGCCTCCTCGGTCGACCGCTCGCGCGACAAACACATCGCGGCGAAGCACCTGATCGGGGCCGCCAAGCGCCTGGCGCCGGGCGGGCGTCTCGTGGCGATCATGCCGACGGGATTCACACCGGAGAGGGATGCCGCCCATTGGGCGCGGGCCTCGGCCATCGCGAGACCGCGCCTCGCTGTCACGATCCCCGGCCGTGTTTACGCCAAGCTTGGCACCACCGTCGAAACCCAGCTCATGGTCTTCGACAAGTTTCAGCAGGAGGTCGAATTCGTCAGTGCGGTTGCCTGCGATCTGGATGCGGCGCGGAAAATCGTCGATGACATCGCCGCGACCCGACCGGTCGCCCCTCTTGTCGAGACCAGTGCGCACGCACGGCGTGGGTCGCGCCAGGTCGGTGTCGCTATTGCACGTAAGCGCCCAATCGCCCAGGCGGCATCTGCCAAACCCAAATCGCATGCCGCCATCCCGCTGGCCTTCACCGTCCTCGACACGCCCCGTGAGAACACGCCCGTCTCCGACATCTATGCCCGCTACCGTCCGCAGCGGATCGAGATCGCGGGGGCGCAGGAACACCCCACGCCTCTGGTCGAAAGCATCGCCATGGCCTCGGTCGCGCCGCCGGCACCATCGCGCGAGGCCGCCGTCAATCTGCGCTTGCCCGGCCGCCTGATCGGGGAGGGCCATCTCTCCGAGGCCCAGCTCGAAACCATCCTGATGGCGAACGATGCCCACGAGCGCGACCTGCCGGGGCGGTTTACCATCGACGAGGACCAGACCCGGATGACCCGTGCGGACGACGATCCGGAGGCCCGTGCCTATCGCCTCGGCTATTTCCTCGGCGACGGCACCGGCTGCGGCAAAGGCCGCGAATGTGCCGGGCTCATCCTGGTCAATTGGCTTGCCGGTCGTCGCAAGGCGGTCTGGATCTCCAAATCCGCCACGCTCATCGAAGACGCAATCCGCGACTGGACCGACCTCGGCGGCTCGCCCGCCGACATCCAGCCGCTCTCCAAATGGAAGCCCGACCAGCCGATATCCATGGGCGACGGCATCCTCTTCGTGACCTATGCCACGCTGAGGTCGGCGGGCAAATGCGGGACGACCCGCCTTGACCAGGTTCTCGACTGGATGGGAGCAGAGTTCGACGGCGTCGTGGCCTTCGACGAGGCCCATGCCATGCAGAACGCCGCCGGGTCCGACGAGGGCAGGGGGGTCAAGCCCTCCCAGCAGGGCCTCGCCGGGCTGCGCCTTCAGCTCGCGGCCCCGCGGGCGCGGGTCTTCTATGTCTCGGCGACCGGCGCCACCAGCGTACACAACCTCGCCTATGCCTCCCGCCTCGGGCTCTGGGGCCAGGGGCCTGAATATCCCTTCCCGAGCCGCGAAAGCTTTGTCTCCGCGATGGAGGCCGGCGGGGTGGCGGCGATGGAAGTGGTGGCGCGGGACCTGAAGACCCTCGGGTTCTACACCGCGCGGGCGCTCAGCTTCGACGGGGTGGAATATGACGTGCTCGAACATGCGCTGACACAGGCGCAGATCGAGATCTATGACGCCTATGCGGGCGCGTTCCGGACCATCCACCACAATCTCGAGGCGGCCCTGACCGCGACCGGCGTCAACGATGCCTCCGGCCAGACGAACGCCTCCGCCGCCAAGGCCTCGGCCAAATCCCGGTTCGAGAGCACCAAGCAGCGGTTCTTCAACCACCTGCTGATGGGCATGAAAGCCCCGACCGTTATCCGCGCCATCGAAGAGGATCTGGAGGCCGGTTATGCCTGCGTCATCCAGGTGGTCTCGACGGGCGAGAGCCTGTTGAAGCGGCGGCTCGAGGCGATGGACCCGGAGGACGAGCTGGTCGAGGGGGCACTGACGCCACGCGACTATGTGCTCAGTTACCTCGAACAGGCCTTCCCGATCCATGCCCAGAAGCTCGTCGAGATTGACGGGAGCATGGTCGCTGAGCCGCTGCGGGATGCGAGTGGCGCCCTGGTCGTCTCGCGTGAGGCCGAAGCCCTGCGCGATGCGGCAATGATGGAACTGATGTCCCTTGCGCCGATTCCCGCCGCGCTCGACCAGATCCTCTGGGCCTTCGGGGATGAGGCCGTGGCCGAGGTGACCGGGCGCTCCATCCGCCCACTGAAGTCGCAGGACGGCGCACTCTTCATCGAGAAACGCTCCGCCAGCAGCAATTCCTCGGAAACCCGCGCCTTCATGGACGGCGAGAAGGATATCCTGATCTTCTCGGATGCCGGCGGGACGGGCCGGTCTTACCATGCGGCTCAAACGGCGAAGAATCAGAAGCGGCGGCGGCACTATCTGCTGGAGCCCGGCTGGCGCGCCGATGCGGCGATCCAGGGGCTCGGTCGCACGCATCGCTCGGCTCAAGTGTCAGCGCCCTACTTCCGGGTCTGCACCTCGGACGTGCATGGCGAGAAGCGCTTCACCTCCACGATCGCCCGGCGGCTCGATCAACTGGGCGCGCTCACCAAAGGCCAGCGCGAGACCGGCTCCCAGGGCATGTTCCGCGAGGAGGACAATCTCGAAAGCCCGATCGCGCGGGGCGCTCTCCGGGGCTACTATGCCGATCTCGCCGCCGGGCGCGCCGTGGCGATGAGCTATGAGCGCTTCACGGACTGGACGGCTCTGCGGCTGATCGATCAGGATGGCGTGATCTTGGAAGAGCTGCCGCCGATCCAGCGCTTCCTCAACCGTGTCCTGGCGCTGCCGATCCACATGCAGAACGCGCTCTTTGCCGAGTTCATGAGCCGGATCGCCGATCAGACGGAACGCGCCCGCGCTGCCGGCACGCTCGATCTCGGGGTCGAGACGCTTCGCGGCGAGAGGATCGAGCAGGTCTCGGCGGAGGATCTCTGGACCTGTCCGCGTTCCGGGGCGGTGACACGGGTCATCGGGCTCGAGGTGACGGACCCCGTCCATGTCCTCTCGGCCGAGGAGGCTTTGGACCGGAACCCCGACAAGCGACCGATGATCAACCGCGCTTCCGGACGCACGGCGCTGATCTCGGCCCGTCCGATGCAAATGTATGACGAGGAGATCGTCACGCTGATGCGCAAGGTGACCCGGCCGAGCGGATCCACTTATGCGGAGGAAGGGAAGTTCCAGGCCTCCGCCTGGGAGGAAATCGAAAAGCCCGAATTCCTCCGCCTCTGGGACGAGGAGGCCGATAGCCTCCCCAAAACCACCACGACGAAGCTCTACCTGCTGACCGGGCTGCTGCTACCGATCTGGAAGGACATCCCCTCGGGCAACGAGCGCATCTACCGCGTTACGCCCGAGGGGCAGGCAAGCATGATCGGCCGCACCGTCAGCGAGGACGGCGCCGCGGCCCTGCGTGCGCGGTTCATGGTCGGCACACCGAAAACCCCGCAGGACATGCTGACGGCCGCGCTCGGGTCCACCGCGCCGGTCGATCTGGGCCGGGGTCTCACGCTCACCCGCCGCCGGGTCGCCGGCGCGGCCCGCCTCGAGATCGACGGGGCCGACCGGGGCACGATCGACGGGCTGAAGGCCATGGGGTGCTTCACGGAGATCATCGCTTTCCAGCTTCGGGTCTTCGTGCCGCACGGGGTCGGTGTCGATACCGCCGCCATTCTGGCCAGGATTGTGGGGGCCGGATCAGCCTCCGAAGCTGTTCGCGCCGCGTGAAAGGAAAAGATGCCGTAATGGGGCTGTCGGCGAATCGAGCACGTTTCGCTTGTTTGTCAGCATGATGTGGAGTGCCGTTGCCCTTGATGCGCCTGCAGCGCGTCTACGAGGTCGTATGTTTCCATGCGCCTCAATTCCTAAGAATAGAAGGGCAACGACATGAATGTTTTTATCGGACTGGATGTATCTCTGGCAAGCACGGCGATTTGTGTGCTGGGGCCGCAGGGGAAGGTTGTTGAGGAGTTGGAGGCCGCCAGCGAACCTGAGGCGCTGGTGCGTGCGATGGCGTCATTGCCGTACGCGGTCGAGGCGATCGGGCTCGAAGCCGGACCACTGTCCCAATGGCTGAGCAAGGGCATGGAAGAGGCCGGATTTGACGTGGTTTTGATGGAAACGCGGTTGGTGAAGGCCGCTTTGAAAGCCATGCCGATCAAAACCGACAGGCGCGATGCCCAGGGGATTGCGCGGTTGCTTCAAATGGGATGGTACAGGCCCGTGCACCGCAAATCCGTGTCCTCTCAGGAAATCCGTGCGTTGCTGACAGCGCGCAAGTCAGTTCAGCAGGTGATCATCAACCTCGAGCTTTCCATGCGGGGTGTTTTGCGGAACTTCGGTCTGAAGCTCGGGCATGTCACCCGGATCAGGTACGAGGCCCGGGTGAGGGAACTGGTTGAGCAAAATGAAATCCTGTCGGCGTCGACAGAGGCCCTTTTGCGCGCGCGTGCGCAGTTGCGCGCCGAGTTGGCTGAATTGGATGCGACAATCGCGGATCTGGCAAAACAAGACGACGTTTGCCGTCTGATGATGACGATGCCGGGCGTCGGTCGGATCGTCGCCCTGACGGTCAAATCCGCGATCGACGATCCGACCCGCTTTGTGCGATCGAAGGATGTTGGTCCGTGGGTGGGGCTGACGCCGAGGCGCACTCAATCCGGGGAGATGGACATTGTCGGGCAAATTACTCGAGCCGGCGACCGGGCCCTTCGAACGGCCTTGTATCAAGCGGCGATGATCTTGATGCACCGTGGGTCACCAAACTGGCTCCAGGCATGGGCGCTCAGAGTGGCCCATCGGCGTGGATCGAAACGGGCCTTGATTGCACTTGCGCGGCGCATTGGCATTGTTTTGCACCGCATGTGGCGAGACGGCACACCATTCCGCCATGCGCAGAGCTCCACGGCAACGGTCTGAGTAAAACAATTCCAGAACTTGATCGGACGGAGGAACGCACTGCACCTGACGACAGGTACGACGAGGTCCCTTGCCGGGACGAGGTTCCTGGAGATGCCGGAAGCCCGCAAGTTATCGGCTAACGCTGAATACGCGTAAAAGATAGGTACCCAGGGACCAGATTTGGACCAGGCATAGAGTGGCAGCCATGCGGCTGACTACGGACGGAAGAGCGAAGCCCGGGTAGGGGGTGTCCCTCAGTCCTGACGTGCGGATGCAGTGAAAAAGAAAAAGCAAGCTTCTGAATTTGTGCCTTAAAACTCGGTGAAGAATGAGATCTTCGCCGGGATTTTTGACTTGCCCGAAACCCTTGACAGAGGCCCGCCCCATTACGGAAGCGGGCTTTCGGTCGGGGGGAACGTGGCCGCGGGGTTTGCCCGTCCGCGTTCCGGCGTCGTGGCGGGTCTCTGGATCCCTCGGCGCCTTCCCCAATCTCAGACAAGAGGATGAGACCCATGACAAACTCCGAGCCCACTTTCGCCGAGACGATGGCAAAATGGCATGCCGAGCGCGAAGCTGCCAACAAGGCTGTCCGGAGCGAGCTACTCCCGCAATTGCGTGCCCTCGGCATCGCGCAAGTGACCGCCGAATACGAAGGCTATGGCGATTCCGGCAATATCGAAGATGTGACGGTGCAGCCCGCAGGCATTGCGCTCCCTGACGAACTCTGCACGAAGCTCGGCGACTTCGCCTGGTCCGTCGCCTATCACCAGCATCCGGGCTTCGAGAACAACGAGGGCGGCTACGGTACGCTGACCTGGGATGTCACCGCCGACAGTATCACGCTCGATCATGCCGACCGTTACGTCGAATGCACCCACACATGCGACGAGGGGCTCTGACATGGCCCATCCCCTCCATCATGCCGAGAGCTCGGCCCGGAAGTTCGGCGGAACGCCATCCGACTATCAGGCCGTTCACGATTGGTTTGATGCCTCCAAGGAGCATCTCGCCATTTTCACCCACCGTGCGCTACGCCATCACACGCAAGGCATCTTCGAGGCCGAACGGGTTTTCGGGCTCTCCCTCACCAACGCGGCGGGGCGCGAAATTCCCATCCGCTGGATCGGCGAGCAGCATGTCCGCGAAGACTGCCAGGGCCGCATCCCGAGCCTCGCCGACTGGCTCGGTCGGATCCAGCCCGAACCCTGGATGGCCAACGGGCATATCGACCGGCAGGCACATGAGCCCGTCGGCGATCCGCGCACGGAGTGGCTGGTCGAGGTGGCCGTCGGCAAGACGATCCTCGGCCTCAAGGATTGGATGGAGGCGATGGGATCATGATGCGCAACGTTCGCAGGTTCTACGATTGCAGCACCGCACATCTGCCCGCGCAAACCGCGCAGGCCATCGAGAACGGGCTCTTTGCCAAATCGCCGACCATGCAGAACGAGTATGGCTGGCTGTTCTCCGTCCCCGAAACGCTCGCCGATCTTCCGGCAGGCGTCGACTGTGACGCCTTCAAGACGGTCATGACGTTGGCGATGGATGCAGGCTGCGACTACGTCCTGTTGGATCGGGATGTCCCGCCAGTCCCCTATCTCGAGGTCTTCGACTGGTAGATCGAATGCGGGTGTACAGAGGCCCGATCCATGGATCGGGCCTCTCTTGTTTCCAACACCAATACTGAAATGGAGATCCAGATGAACATCGCGGAGATCAAGGCCGCCGTGGATGCCGGCAAGTCCGTCCACTGGGCGAACGAGGGCTACCAGGTGCATCGGGATGGCCTCGGCCAATACCTCATCACCTTTGTGCGGAACGGCAGCACCATCGGTCTGACCGATCGGAGCGGGCGACAGCTGAACGGGGCAGAGGCCGACTTCTTCATATCTGAGCCGCGCCGAGATGCCGCGGCAGCGCAGGGGAGGGAGGTGCGTGGGGCAACGTCGGACAACCGTTCCGGCGCCGCGCCGGGCTGACGGGCAGGAGAGAAAGGAAAGAGGGCTTTGCGGTTTTGCGATCCCATGAGGGGTCGGAAAGCAATCCCGCGTGCTCTGGCAGGAAGCCGGGCAGCGGCAAACCCAAGGAGAAGACCCATGTTCGCAGGAACCCTGACCAAAAACACCGAGACCGCAGCCACCGCCTATTCTGGCATGATCCACTCGACCCGGTTCGACATCGCGATCCAGCTCGAGACCCGGACGAAGATGTCCGAGCGGAGCCCGGATTTCGATGTGACCGCGGTGAACAAGTCCGGCCGCAAGGTGCGCATCGGCACGGCCTGGAACGAGACCGGCAATACGACCGGCAATCCCTACATCTCGATGCAGATCGATGTCGGCCTCGGACCCTTCCGGGTCAACGCCGTGCAGACGAAGGAGGCGCGTGACGCGATGACCGGCGAATTCGAGATCATCCCGCTGGTGTCGAACGGCGCCATGAAATCCGGCTCGATCTCCGGCGAACTGACCGCAATGGATGCCGACAACGCCTTCGCCGGCTACATCGCCAACATGATGTTCGACCTCGACTTCATGCTGATCGAGAACGAGTTCAAGACCGAAGAGACCCACCCCGATTACCGGATCGAGGTCAGCTCGCCGCGCGGCCACCCGATCCGCGTCGGCTCGGCCTGGATGGCGAAAAGCAACCGCACCGGGAACGACTACGTCTCGCTCCTCATCAACACGCCCGATGGTGATCTGCGGGTGAACGCCGTGCAGAACGAGGAGCAGCGGGGCGGCAAGACCTTCTCGATCATTCCCTTCATCGAGAGTGCCGGCCAGGACCGCGCTGAAAACGCCGGTCTCGCCCTGGTCGGCTGACAGGCAGCAACTTCTACAGAACAGGCGTCCCGGGCAACCGGGGCGCTTCGGGTGTTTCGAGTTTCGTCGAGCTTCAAGGATCGTTTTTCGCGTTCGAGCGAAGCGAGAGGCAGCGAACAAGCGATACGACATTAACTCGAAACGCCTTTCGCCCGTGCAGGCCTGCTCCTCCCCCCAAATAGGCCTGACGGGGCGGTGCCGGCCATGTCTCCGACCGGCCCGCGCCGCCTGTCTGCAAGAGGCAGGTCCCGTGAGGGGAGCCGCGACGGCGCGGCTCCCCTCTTTTCGTTTCATCCCGACAGAAGGACTAAGCGCATGTTCAACCTGACCCATCCCAAGCTGGTCACGCTGGCCGAGACCGAAGGCTACTCAGAGGTCGCGGATTTCCTGGAAGACCACGCGCTCGACAGCGTCGTGCCCGCGATCTGCATGGCGCCCGATTGCGATCACACCGCCGAACTCGAGCCGGACCAGCGCGCTGCATTCTGCGAGGCCTGCGGCCGGCCCTCCATGAAATCCGGCCTCGTCATCGCCGGGATGATCTGAGCGGCGCCCGCCGCGACACCCCCAATCGATTGGAAACGACATGACACTGCATGATCCCAAAACGATCGCCGAACGGGGCGCATCCGGCTTTTCCGAGGCCGAGATCGCGACCATCGACGCCGCCCTGGCGATCCTGCGCAGACATGCCAAATCAACCGCCGCCCTGCAGTCCTGGAGCATGCTGACCGACTACCTGGCGCTCAACGCCGCTCGCGAGCGGGTCGAGGTGTTTCGGGTGCTGCTGCTGGATCGGAAAAACAAACTCATCCGCGATAGGGTTATGACCCGTGGCAGTATCGATCACGTTCCGGTCTATGTCAGCGAGGTGCTCCGCTCCGCCCTCGTTCTCGACGCCTCTGCCCTAATCCTCTGCCACAACCATCCCTCCGGCGATCCGCAACCGAGCCAGACCGATATCGAGCTGACCGGCAAGATCGTAGAGGCCTGCAAGGTGATGGAGATCGTCATCCACGATCACATCATCGTCGGCTTCGGGCGGGAGAAGAACGCGTTCAGCATGCGGGCGGCAGGGATGTTGTCCGGGTAGGTTGGCATTGAAGCACCCTGCCCTGCGCCCCTGCGTCAGATGTCAGGCAAGACCGATTTTCCTGTCATGTCCCTGACCCAGATCGCATGTAGCAAGGTGAAGCTGCCGTTCATGCAGCGTGCGGCGAAGGTCAGGATCGAGCCCACAATCACGGATGCTGCACAGTGCGCAGGTGGCCGACTATCGCCGAAAGCCGACACTGGCGGAAGCGAGGACGGCCCTTGGCGGCCGCTTAGAGAGCTGCGTCAAGCTGCGCAAGAATGCGAGGCGGGGCGCGATTAGGCGCCCCGCACGATGGCTTTAGACGATGGCTGCGGCCACCGCTGTGGCAAGCGGCGTTGTTGGGCGGCCGATCAGGGTGGAAAGCTGCGTGCCTTCGTCGAACAGCGCGCCTTTGGACGCCTCGACATCGCAGTGGGCGAGGAACCCGGCCAGCTCGGCTGGCAGTCCGGCGCCTGCCAGCGCGGCGGCATAGTCGGCCTCTGGCATGTCGACGTAGGGGATATCCTTGCCTGCCTGCGCAGACAGGGTGGCAGCCAGATCGCTCAGGGCAAAGCTATCGTCGCCGGACAACTCGTAGGTTTTGCCACGCAGGCCCGCGTCCATCAGCACCGCTGCGGCGGCCTCGGCATAGTCCTGCCGCGTGGCCGAAGAGATCCGGCCGTCCTTGGCCGCGCCGATCAGGGCGTTGTGTTCCAGCGCGGCGGGCAGGCCCATCGTATAGTTCTCAGTGTACCAGCCATTGCGCAAAACGGTGTGTTCGATGCCGGAAGCGGCCAGCAGCTCTTCCGTCTCGGCGTGCTCGGGGGCGAGGCCCAGCGTGCTGGTAGGCGCATTCAGCAGGCTGGTGTAGACGATATGCAGTACGCCGGCCGATTTTGCGGCCTTGATCACCGCGGCATGTTGCGGCACGCGGCGGCCGATGTCGCTGCCCGAGATCAGCAGCAGCGTGTCGATACCGTCCAGCGCCGGGGCGAGCGTTTCGGGGGCGTCGTAGTCGAAGACGCGCGCAGGCACATCTAGATCGGCGGCCTTGTCGGTGCTGCGGGCCAGCGCAACGATGCCATCGGGCGCGATCTTGGTTTTCAAGGTGTCGATGACAAGACGGCCAAGCTGGCCAGTGGCGCCGGTAATTGCAATGGTCATGGTGTGTCTCTCTACTTTTGGCTTCGATAGAGAAGATGTAGGCTCTTTACTTACTAAAGATAAGTACATACATTTTTGTTAGTATCAAATTCTTGAGGTCCACATGCCAAAACTCAGTGACGCTGTCCGATCGGGCAAGCTGGTGGGCAACCTGCAGGCGCAGGACTGTCCGTCGCGCGATATTCTGAAACATGTCACCGGCCGCTGGGCCGTTCTGACGCTGATCGCGCTTCAGGGGCGGACGATCCGCTTTGCCGCGCTCAGGCGGACGATCGGCGGGGTAAGTGACCGGATGCTCACGCAGACCCTTCAGACGCTGGAAGCCGACGGTTTCGTGAAACGGCAAGCCTTCAAGGTCGTGCCGCCGCATGTGGAATACAGCCTGACCCCGATGGGCGAAGAGGTCGCACAGCACGTGCGCGTGCTGGCGGACTGGATCGAGGACAACACCAGCGCGATCCTGTCGACCCGGCAGGAAATCGCGGCGGAATAAGCGGCAGCATTGGCACTCAAGCGTTCGACAATCACCTATGACGCGAGTGAGGGCTTTCCGCCCATGCTGATTTTCGCGGCGGTCGCGAAGCACACCAAGCGGCCGTTCAGATCAGGTATGCCAATTTCGGCAAATTCCGCTCTGCCTACCTTCGTTTAGATCGCACCCAAGGTCCGGTCTGGGTTGGAAATGCTTGGCGGTAGAGTCGAGTTTGCGCGACACTTCCTCCCGACAGATCTCAGAAAACGCGAGAGTTCGAGTCGCTTTCGTTCGACATTCGACACCCTGCCTGTCGTGCTGCTAACAGTAGCTCGCCCGCCTGATCCGCGACCGTGCCGCCGGGGTCTCCAGATGGGCATACCGGTCTCCGGAATATCTCCGACAGTCGAGCGCGTGACCGGCCGCGATCAGCGCGGCGCCGATGTCCTCGCCATCGGCGTAACAGGTGCCCACCCATCGGTCATGGGTCCGCTTGCCGTTGAGCTCGCATTCTATCGAACGGCCATCGAGGTAGTTCACCATCCAGCGCCTGGCGTCCCGGCCCGCCCGCGTTCCGAGTTCGGGTGCATCGACCCCGTTCAGGCGCACAGGTGTTCCGGAGACCACGATGGTGTCCGCGTCCCGGATCTGCACCTGCGCGATGGCTGGTGATGTCAGCAGGACAACGGCGACCGGGATCAGATATTTCAATCTCCGCCTCCTCTGCAGGTGGGTCCACATTCTTCCGGGCGTATCACTCTCAGACCCTTATCGCATCAATTGGCCCGAAGCGCCCACTGCCTTACGGCCTCCCCTGCTCGGCTGCGCGTGTCGCAGGCGAGAACGGCCCTGCGGTCCGTCGCGCATTCGGCCATGCGGCCTCACCGCAGCGCAGCACCCGGCATCCCGGTTTGCCCGTCTCGCGAGCACGTCGCTCCCCGGCCGCTCCGCCGGATTGCGCTCTGGTCTGTTTTGGCCGGAGGCCAAAACGATCCCGCCGCTCCATCCGTCTCCCGCGTCCGGTCGCGCCGTTTGCCTGCTCGCGTCGGGCAAACCTGCCGTCAATCACACACACATGAGTGCGGAAGCATATCCTCCGGATGGCCCCCGAATCAGCCCGCGTCAAGGATCGCAAAACTTTTCGGCGAGGGCGGGGTGCGTGGGTAGGTCCGTCCAGTGCGCGCCGTCGCGCTGGCGGCGGCGGCGCGCCTCGAAAACTTTTGCGCCCGGCAAGCCGGCGGCTGCGCCGTCCCTGACCCGGGCTGATTCGGTGAACCGGACATTCGGCCATGCCACCACACTCACGTGGTGGTCCCCCGAACATCTGGAGACACCAAAATGGCTTACGAAAATGCGAACGCCTACGAGACCATCGAACTTTTCGGCCTGACGGAGAAAGACGCCGAGCTGCCGATCCCCGAGGATCACATCCTGACCGACAGCATCACCCGCGAGACTTTCGAGGCCCTCCTCGGCCAGCTGCGCGGCACCGGTCTCGAGACCGAGATCGAACCGCTCGCGCACGGACTCGCCACCATCCTGCAGCGCCGCAAGGTCGCCTTGGGAAAAGAGCTAGACCGCACCGCCGACAAGATCGGTGCCCTGGCGAAATCCCATGACGGATCGGAGATCGCGGAGACCGCGCTCGAAGAGGCCCAGGCCCGCTTCCTGCACCTGCGGGAGATCGTCGGCGCCATCGAGGTGATGAGCGAGGCGGCGGCGGAATGCTACGAGATCGAGACGGGCCATGCCTTCATCCCGGCCGCAGGGTCCCGCGCCAGCCTCCGCGCACAGGAGACCGGGGCGGTCTTCGAGGCAAGACAGCTGCTGGAGCAGCATGATCGGGAGACGGCCGCGAAGTCGAAGGTCGAGGGGGTTCCCCTGATCGTCTCCGGCGCGACGGACTGGACCGATATCGATGTCATCTTCTCGACACTCGACAAGGTTCGGGAGCGGATCCGGCAGAACCGCAATCAGGAGATCTTCCTCTGCCACAAGGGCGGCAAGCATGGCGCCGAGATGATCGCGGCCCGCTGGGCTCGCGCACGCGGTGTCGCGCAGGCGCGCTTCGATCCCCGCTGGTCCGCGCATGGACGTGCCGCACCGTTCAAATGCAACGACGAGATGTTGGACGACAAGTTCGCAGCAACAGGGGTCGTACTCTTCGGCGGCAACGGGGTGGCGCTGAACCTCGGGCAGAAGGCCGAGGCGAAGGGGCTCACCGTCATGCGGGTCGCGGATCCGGCGAAGAAGACAGCGGATGAATGAGAGAGGGTCGCCTTCGGGCGGCCCTTTCGTCGTTTTCATCGGCCCTACCCACGCCTGGTTGTCTCACCCACTCGGTAGCAGGTCGCGGGCGGGATATCGGCCGTTGGCCGATCGCGCATTCGGCCATTCGGCCTCACCGCGGCGCAGCACCCAGGCCCCCGGTTTGCCCGTCTCGCGAGCACGTCGCTCCCCGGCCGCTCCGCCGGATTGCGCTCTGGTCTGTTTTGGCCGGAGGCCAAAACGATCCCGCCACTCCATCCGTCTTCCGCGTCCGGGCAGCACCCTTTGCCTGCTCGCGTCGAGCAAGCCTGCCGTCAATCACGCACACATGAGCGCGGAAGCATATCCTCCGGATGGCCCCCGAACCCGCCCGCGTCAAGGATCGCAAAACTTTTCGGTGACGGCGGGGTGTGTGGGCAGGTCAGTCAAGTGCGCCCCGTCGCGCTGGCGGCGGCGGTGCGCCTCGAAAGCTTTTGCGCCCGGCAAGCCGGCGGCTGCGCCGTCCCTGACCCGCACGGATTCGGAAACCAGGCATTCGGCCATGCCACCACACTCACGTGGTGGTCCCCGAACATCTGGAGACAAGACCATGGCTTACGAGACCAAAACCGAGGGCGACTTTTGCCAGCAGTGCGACCACACGGGTACCACGGAGGTCGGAACGGCCACGGGGAGCCAACATGACGATGATGGCGGCTATGCTATTCCCTGCACCGCCTGCGGCGAAGACGCGTCGCGGACGGACTGGCAGACCATAGATGGCGGGAGCGTAAACTTCCACTGGCGGGAGGTCTGCGCGCATTGCGGGCACGTCAGCCAGTCTCTCTTCGCCTGAACGTCACCGGTCACCGGGCAGCATCGCCGTCCGGTGACCCTCGACTTTTCATCCTTGCGCCCGACGGATGCGATACCGTCCGCAAGTGCAGCCCCGCCCGGCCCCTGGCCGGGCGGGGCTGCTCCGCGTTGCAACGGGGCGAGACCACGCGGTCGGGTGACCAGGATGATCCGTGAGTGATTTGTGGTCATGACGGGCCCCTGCCGGCGGTCGCACCGCCGTCACCGCGCTCGCAGGTTCCGGCCGTGCCGGCCTCCACCCGGAACACGGTGCTCCCTGGACACGCTGAGCGGCATACCCCGGCGGCCGTCTCCTCCGGAGCCAGCCAGCGGGGTTGCCCTCATGCGCGCCAGTGATCCCGCGATCCGCCCGTTCGGGTGCAGATCGCTGGGGCGGGCGCAGCGCATCGAGCAAGCCGCACGTTGTCGGCGACCAATCCCGGTCGGCAACCCTGCTGGCTGACCCGCAGCGTCATCACCGCCCCGGATCGCGAGACCGGCGATGCGCTCGAGGCTGAAGAACGCGGGCGGGCCCACCGGGCGCGAGCGAACCATTTCACCGCCACGTTGGAAGAGGGCGATCCGGATCTCTCCATATCTCATATACTCGACAGAACCAATGGCGGCTGAGGAGCAAGTTGCACATCCGGGTCCCTCCTCTTTGCTATGCATGTGGATCGCACGGGGTCGGGCCGACCGTTCCCTCCGCTCACGCTCCGGCAAACACAAATACGGTTTCCACGCCCCCCGGGCGCGGACCCTCCGCATTTGCGTTTGCGATCGTCCCTCAAACCCCGTGCCGGTCGATCCCCATCGCAAAAAGGAGAGACCCAAATGACCAACCACTACGTCGCCACCGTTCCCGTCAAGTTCACCGACAATGACGGCCAGGAACGCACCCGGTTCCAGCGCGTCGGCGCGATGTTCCGCAACACCCGCAACGGGGACGGCTCGGAGTTCTTCAGCCTCAAGCTCGACTTCCCCGTCGCGGTCCAGGAGCTGGTGATGTTCCCGCCGAGCTCGAAGGAACCGCACGAGTAATCCGCCTCAAAGATGGGCCGCCCACGGGCGGCCCTTTCCCCGGTCCGGGGAACGCTGCGCCAGGTCCGGTGACCCCTGCCTTCGGCCGGTGTCCCCGGGAAGATGTCAGGACCGCAAGCGGTCCTAACGGGATCCGAGAAGTCGCCTGGACAGACCTGCCGGCCAGCCTCAAGGGGGCCATCCGGAATAACAGTCGGGCTGCGCCCGCCGGTTTTTCCGGCAGAGATTTGGCTGGCCAAATCTGGCCGCCCTTGACCCTGTCCGTCAGCCCCGTCGGTCAGAAGATGCGCCGCCCCTCGCTTCCGTCCGAACACATGCGTGTTCGGCCTGAACCTCGGGCGCGGGCGCGAGGAACGCCGGTCGGTGGACGGTTGGAAGGGAGGGCACTTTTGGGCCCTTCGGGCCGGGCCTCGCGCCCCCGATTTTATCGGGGCCGCTCGGCGGAATACGGAATACGAGGCCGCGGTCGCCTGGTTCAACGATCATATAGTATTGACACGTTGCTATAGTTTCGTAAGGTTGGGTGCGACCTCGTATGAAGTTGGCAGGAAATAGGGGGGCTTTCTTCGCATGACCCGGGCGAAACGACTTACCGAAGTGGAGCGTACCGAGATCGTACGCGAGGCGGCCGAGGGCGTGTCCACGGCCGAGCTTGCCGCGCGCTTCGGGGTCACGCCGCGTGCCATCCAGTACACTCTGAAAGCCGACGAAGAACGCCAGCGGGATGCGGCCGTGGCGACCGCCGCGGTGACGGTAAAGCTGACCTCCGAGGAGCTCGGCGCCTTGGACGAGGTCCTGGCTTCCGCAGGCATCGAAACCCGCACGGAGGGTGTGAGACGGCTCATCCAGGCGGCCGGCGGAACCTTCGTTCCGGACGCTCACCTGGCCGCAGAGATGACGCGTTACCGGGCCTCTCTGCACGAGGTCGGCAACGGCGTCGTGCAGATCGCCAAGCAGATGACGCAGGCGAACCGGATGGGGCAGGGCGCCGGCGGAGCAGGTGCCCAGTTCTCCGAATTGCGCCTCGCCCAGATGCGGGCTTTGGCGCGGTTCATGCTTGATTCCGCTGATGAGATTGACCTGGCTATTCGCCGCCGCCGGGAGGCGATGCAGCTCTCTGCAACCGCCGCGCTGAGGGAGTTTGCCCATGCGGCTGAATGATGCCGTCCATGACGTCACCGGGGAGATCTTCCGGGAGGGCTGGAGCCGGATCCGGGGCTCGATGCAGGGGCTGCAGGCTGGGCGCCAGAAGCAGCTCGTGCGGGCGGCTGCCGGCCATCGGGCGGCGGTCTTCAAGGCGATCCGGGGCGGGGGGACGCATACCAAATCCCAGCTGATGAACCAGCTCGACTACCTCACCACGAAGTCCTCCCATATCGTGGACTCGAGCGGGTTCCTGGATGGGAAGGCCAGGCTCGAGACACGCGAGATCAAGGACCTCACGGACCGCTTTGCCAAGCGCTGGAGCGCGGGGTTCAAGCCGAAGCTCGGACAGACGACGCACATGCTCATGTCCTACCCGATCGGCACGCGCGGCGAGGACGTCCGGGACATCACGGCGAATGTCGCCGAGCGGTTCTTCCAATCCGACGAAGGGCATTTCGACTACATCATCGCGGTCCATGAGGACCGGGATCACCCCCACGCGCATATAGTCTTGAACCGCCGATCGCAGGAGGGGGAGTTCTTTTTCCTCGGCCGCGACCACCGGTTCAACTACGACGATTTCCGTCTCGCGATGGCCGAGGAAGCCGAGAGGTTCGGCGTCCGGCTCGAGGCGACGAGGCGGTTGGATCGGGGCGTCGTGGATTATCCGCCGCGGACCCGTGAGGTCTATGCGGCGAAGGACGAGGGGCGGGTAGCGGAACCCCGTCCTCGTGTCGGTGCGGATCTGGATCGCGCGCTGGCGGAGATCGCCAACACGAGGATCATCTATCACTCGCTCGCCGCGGAGGCCTCGAGGGAGAACCGCGAGGACATCGCCGACGCCCTGTTCCGGGCCGGGGCGCTCCTGGCGAAGGGCGGCAAACTCAATCTGGAAGGAGGCGTCTACATGGCCGAGGATCAATCGTTCGAGGACCTCAGAACCCGCTACGCCGAACAGGTCGAGCGCGTCCAGGGCATGATCGCCGATAAGCCGGAGGCGGAGCGGCCGCGGCTCGAGAAGAGTCTGAACGAGATCCAGTCGCGGCTGGCACATATGCAGCCGCTGGGACTCCGGTCCGTCACCCTGACCGAGAAACCGTCCAACGGCGGGGTCTACTCGGAAACCAATATCGATGCCGCGCGGCTGGACCGCCTGCGCGATCCGGAGGTCCGGGCGCAGGTCGATACCGCGCTGCGGGGGACCGGGATCAGTTCTTCGGTGGTGGTCGCGCGCATGGAGACCGGGGCGCAGAACGCCGCGCTCGAGCGGCAATGGATCGCGGACGATCTGGCACGGGTTGCCGAGAAGGATGGTCTCAATCTCGATCGGCGCGCCGATCTTGAGACGGCGCGCGAGGCCCTCAACCGGGCCCATGTGCAGCTCGGCACCGCGCTGGAGCGGGCGGGCGTGTTGCGCCAGGACGGCGTCATGGAAGAGGAGGCCGTCCCGGAGCGGTTCCACTTCGATCCCGAGGCGGCCCGGGAGATGGAAGAGACCATCCGGCAGGAGATGCGCGCGGACGGGTTGACCCGGCAGCAGATCGAAGACCGGGACTGGGAAGTGGTCTCCCGGGCCGAACGCCGGATCGAGGACGAGCAGCGCGCCTGGCTCGAGGCGCATCCGGAGCTGCTCGCGCGCCCCGGCGACGTGATCGACCGGTCGGAACCCTACAGAGAACACATCACCGACGAGGCCCGGGCCGGCGAGATCGCCCGCGATGTCGACCGGATCATGGCGGGACGCGAGGTCCGGACCTCCGTCGCCGAGGCCGTCACCGAGGGGTTCCGGGACCGGTATCCGGACATGCCGTCGCATCTCGCCCGCGGGCTCGGCGTGACCTATGCCGACGTCGTCGAGGCGCGGGATACGGCAGCAATCAACGAGGTCCGCCGCGAGGCCGAGATGCGCGACGCGCTCGGATCGGACGCAACGGATGGCCGGCAAGTCGCTCGGGGCCAGAGACTGCCGGACGAGATCGCGCGGGTCATCGACCATGAACGTGCGGGCAACCTCCACGCGCCGTTCCGGGATGACGGGGACCGCCTGAGCTTCCGCGGCGCCGTTGAGCGGGAGCTTGATGACGCGCAGATCGACCGTCTGCGCGACGGGGACGTCGATGTGCTGAAGGACCGGATCGAGGATCGGCTGGACCGGCTCTATGCCGCCAAGACCTATCTTCAATCTGATGCGGCGACCGCCAACAGCGAGGCGACACGGGCCGTGGTCGAGGAGATCGCCGACCGGGAGTTCGAACTGGACCGCGCCGATCTGGTCGACGGGGAATCCGAGCGTGGGGAGACCCATTGATGGGACCGATGGGGAAAGGCAAGCTTGTCGTCGGCGTTGTTCTGGTCACGCTCGTGGCCATGGTGATCGGCTACGTCATCGCCTCGGCCGTCCTGACCTTCCGGGATGTCGGCTTCCAGGCAGAGATCGACTTCTTCTACATCGCGCGGAACTATCTCGCGATCCGCGCCGCCCGTCCCGACGACTTTCGCCTGGTCAATCTCATCATGGGCGGGGCAGGGGTGGCGGGCCTCCTGATGAGCCTTGCGATGTCTGGCTCCGCGCTCACCCGCTTCGGCTATACCCATTGGCAAACCCGCCGGGAAATGAAGCGGAACGGTTTCTTCGGCAGGCCCGGCACCGGCTTCGTAATCGGCAAGCTGGGCAAACCCACATCGCGTACCCCGTTCCTCTGCTCGACGACCTTTCCGCATGCGCTGATCGTCGCCCCGACGGGACGCGGCAAGACCACCGGCTTCGTCATCCCGAACCTGCTGACCTGGCAGGGATCGGCGGTGGTGCTCGACGTGAAGGGCGAATGCTACGAGGCCTCGGCGCGCCACCGCGCCGCGCAGGGTGACACGGTCTATCGCTTCGCCCCGACGGATTGGGAGAACAAGCGCACGCACCGCTACAACCCGCTCCTGAGGATCTACGAGCTCGAGGATCCGGCGCGCCAGCAGATGGAGCTTCAGCTCCTCGCGACGCTGTTCCTGCAGAACGACAACGATCGGGTGCAGGGCCTCCTGAAGGGCGGGATCGATCTCTTCGTCGCGGCCGGCCTCCTGGCCTTCCAGCGTCGGCGGCCGACGCTCGGGGAGATTTATCGCATCGCCGCCTCGGGCGGGCAGAAGCAGAAGGAATACCTGGCGCGGGCCCATGAGGTCTGGAACCCGGCGGCGCGGCTGATCTTCACGCGTCTGGCCTCGACAAACAACGACACTCTGACCTCCTATGTCTCGCTCCTGATGACCTCCGGTCTCGATCAGTGGCAGAACCCGGCGATCGACGATGCGACAGCCATCTCGGATTTCGATTTCCGGACGATCCGCAAGACACCGTTCAGCGTCTACCTGGTCGTTCAGCCCCTGATGGTGAAACCCCTGGCGCCGCTGATCCGGCTGTTCTTCTCCGACGTCCTCTCCGCCCTGCAGGACAAGGAGCCGGGCCCCGACGAGCCCTGGCCGGTCATGATCATGCTCGACGAGTTCAACCGGCTCGGCAAAATGCCGATCGTCGCCGAGAGCATCGAGGTACTGCGGCACTATCGCGGGCACCTGGCGGTGGTCACCCAGACCATCCCGGCCATCGATGAGATCTACGGCGAGAACACGCGGCGCGCGCTGCAGGGCAATGCCGGCGTGAAGCTCTACCTGACGCCCTCGGATGAAAAGACCATCGAGGAGTTGAGCAAGGCGGTCGGCAAGACCACCAAGACCGTCGTCACACGCTCCCGGTCCATCGGCAAGAACCCCTTCGAGGGGCGCAGCCAGTCGATGCGCACCGAGGAAACCTCGCTCCTGCCGGAAGACGAGGCGCGGCGTCTTCCGCTCGACGAGATCGTCGTCGTGGTCGATGCGCAGATGCCGATCCGGGCGAAGCGCGTGGTGTATTTCGAGGACCCGTTCTTCAAGGGCATCCATGCCGCGCAGGAGGGAGAGCTGCCCTTCCCGACGGGGCCTGTCCCGCCGATGGGGGCATTGCCGCTGAGCGTCAGGGCGATGCCCACGGCGCCGCGGGGGTCAGGTCTGTCGGAACGCGATTTTGAGGCTCGGATGGGTCTTACGGAACCAAGTGAAAACCCACCCATTAACCACAATCCACCTACTGTGACCCCGCGTGCCCGCGCCGCTGTCATCGCGGACGATCAGCGCCAGTTCGAGATGGATTTCGGCGGCCAGGCCGAGCTCTCACGCGAGAATCCGTCGGAGGATGACGTCGCACAGGTTGAGCGCGCCGTCAGTGATCTGGAGCGATTGGAGGGGGAGATCGCAGGTTCAGCACCGCTGGCCAATGATACTGGCGAGAGGCTTGGGACGGGCTGAGCCGTCATTCGATCAACACGCAGAGAAAGGTGCGCGTGAGCCCGTCGTGAACATAGCTGCCTACCCGCTGGTTCTCTCTCCGCTCTCCTGCCGTAGGCTCTCGAGAAACAACGAGAAGGCGCGGGTCGGCTGGCGTCGGCTCGAATAGAAAGCATGATAGCCTGGAAACCGGGGACACCAGTCGGGAAGCACTTCAACAAGACGACCGTCTTTAAGGGCGGGTGCGGCGAGGTCCTCGAGCATGTAGGCCAAACCCATCCCCATGCAGGCTGCCGCCACAAGTGCGTCACCATCGTTGACGATGACGGACGGCGAGACCTTCACTGTCTCCGCATGCCCATCCTTTTCGAACGACCACTGCGACAGGGTGCCTCCGGCATTTCTGTAACCTATGCAGCGATGCGCCGGGAGTTGGCGCGGCGCGCGCGGTGGATCGCAGGTATCCAAATAGCCCGCCGCCCCCACGACGACTGCTCTCAGGGGAGGACCCACGGGCACCGCGATCATGTCCATCTCCAGATCCTCGCGCAGCCGTATCCCGATGTCGAACCGCTCTGCGACGATATCGACATACCGGTTCTCCACGCTCAGTTCACCCTCGATCTCGGGATGCGCCGCGATCAGCCGTGAGAAGGCCGGCCAGACGAGCGTATCGGCAGCGTGTTTGCCGCAGGTCACCCGCAGACGTCCGCCAGGTTGCTCGCGCAACTGTTCCAGATCCTCGATCTCGGCATCGATCTCCGCGATCACCGGGGCGAGCGTGTCCAGCAGCCGCTCGCCCGCCGCGGTCGGGGTAAGGCTGCGTGTCGAGCGGGACAACAACCTGATCCCCAGATCGCCCTCGAGGCGCTTCACCGTCTGGCTGACTGCGGACTGGGTCACGCCGAGGGTGCGTGCCGCGGCGCTGAAACTGCCCTCAGCGGCGACGCGATGGAAGATGACGAGATCGGATAACTTACGAGGATCCATTCAGTAGCTTTACTACTTGATCCAATAAATTCCCAAGCACTAATCGCGAACAGCATCGATGAGCTAATATCAGATCAGCAAGCCAAGAGGAGGTTCCAGTGGCTGAGAAGGTATGGTTCATCACCGGGGCCGGCAGAGGCCTGGGATATATGCTCGCCCGCGACGCCCTGGCCGCCGGCGACAAGGTCGTGGCGACCAGCCAGACCGTCGACGGGCTGGCCGATCGCCTCTCCGCTCCGAATGATAGCCTGCTCGTGCTGCCGCTCGACGTGACCGACGCCCGTGCGGCTTCCGCTGCGCATGACGCGGCCGTCGAGGCGTTCGGCCGGATCGACGTGCTGGTGAACAACGCCGGTCGCGCGCAGCTCGGATGGTTCGAGACGATCCCGGAGGAGGACGTGCGCCGGCAGTTCGAGATCAACCTCTTCGGGGCGATGAACGTGGCGCGCGCGGTGCTGCCCACGATGCGCCGTCAGCGCTCGGGCCTCGTGGTCACCATCTCCTCGGTGAACGGCCTCGTCTCGAATCCCGGCGGATCGGTCTACTCGGCGTCCAAGTTCGCGCTCGAAGGCTGGATGGAGGGCCTCGCCGAAGAGATCGCACCGCTCGGTATCCGCTCTCTCATCGTGGAGCCGGGGATGATGCGCACGAACTTCCTCGATCCGTCCACGGCCCGGCAGGGCGCTGAAGACATTGCGGACTATGCCGAGGCGGTCGCCGGCTTCCGAGCCTTCATCACGCAAGCGAACGGCGCGCAGCAAAACGACCCCGAGGCGCTCGCCGCCCTGATCATCGCCGAAGCGTCGTCTCCCGAACCAGCGCGGCGGCTCCTGTTCGGCGCCGATGCGCACGAATGGGCAAGCGCCAAGTGCCAACAGCTCGCAGCCGAGATCGACGCTTCAGGCGCCCGTGGCTGACCAGGTGCAATGTCGGCTCGTCCGCAACATCGCCGTTATCGAGCTGTGACGAGGACGCTCACTCTTCTCCCGACCTATCGCCGCCCCAATCTGGTTAAACGTGCCAGCTGCGCCAGCATTCGAGCGCCAGTCCCGGACGACGCGCTGGCCTGGGGTGGCGATGAGCCAGCCGCGGACGTTGGACGCGTCGGGAGCGACTGAACGCCAAAGAACTGTCGTGCCCTGAGCGCCGCATATTCTGCGCCGGTCGCGCCACCGATAGCGTACCGGTTGTAGACCTGCTGGCTGCCGGCGAGCCCCCGTGCGAAGGCATAGCTCCCTCCAAACCCTGCGGAGAGGGCTGGCATCATGATGTTTCCAGAGACTGCCCGGACGATGAACGGTGTTGCGATGATGAAGCCCTTGGCCATCAGCACCATCATGAAGAAAGGAATAAGGGCCCCGATGTTGGAAGCGCCCTCCGGATCTCCGAGTTCAGCGAGCAACGCCCGTGATACCCCCGTGATCGTCGCGAACACACCTGCGATCACAATTGGATACATTGCGAACGAGATCAGAGCCGACAGCCACCGCGCGAAGTAATCCTTCGTGACCTCGAAGAGTGTCAGGAAGATCATGACCGGAGCAATGCCGATCAATAGGGTAATCATGAGGCGGGACGCCACGATGATGAATGCCGCCAAGCCCCCGAGGATCGAGAGCAACAGGACACCTAATGTGTCCATGAGCGCTCCTGCCATCCAATTCAGCTCGGAGCCCGCGGCGTTCAGATAGTCTCCAAGGGCCGCGATGAGCTGGTCGAACTCTTCGGCGAAGGTCCCGGACGGGCCCGGAGACCCGCCGCCGACAGAAGCCACCAGAGACCCCGCGATGCTGTCGATACCGTTCAGCATGGCCGAGGCCAGAGCATTGAACTGCACCCAATCGGTCGCGAACACGCCGATCAAGCCGACCTTCGCGGCCAGCCAGAAGGCAGTCCTCCCGTCCATGGCGCGATATTGATAAATCATGTTGACGCAGACGAGAATGACCACCAGCGTCGTCCCGAGAACGAGAATAGTGCCGACCGTCGCCGCCACCGCGCCGAACTGCGTCTCGGCGGCCGAGTCGAGATACCCCTGAGCCGTTTCCACGAAATAGGCCACGACGCTCATGGGTGGTTCCTACCTCACCAGTTTCCGGCTGCTTCGCAGATCGGCATCGCGTCCGGACGAAGCTCATTTGCCAATCGGCGATAGTCTGAGGTCGCCTCGACAACGTCCCAGTACTCTGCCGCAGCGAAATTTTCGAAGAACACCGCCTCCGCATTGTCCCAGGCGGGATAGCGCGTTGGACAGGCGCAGTCCTGCCCGTCCACGATACGTTGCATGCTCTGCGCCCGATATATCTGTTGCACCAGGAGCCGCTTGTAGGAATCCCGTACATCGATGTTCTGCATCCAGTCCGGCTCGGGCGGCTGCTCCGGACAGACGTCGGGTTGGCTGTCGAGCGTCGGGATCAGGTTGCGCTCGGCGGCAGCAGCGGTTGCACAGCAGAGAACGACCAAGCCTGCCCAAGCAGCGACCCGCGTCATTCCGAGGCCTCTTTCGGTCCGGGAGCCAACTCGCGCTTCACGAAGGTGGTGTAGCCATAGTCGCCCGCCTCGGCGGTGATGACCTCCCAGCCTTCGGCGCCGCGTTCATTCAGGATCGTCCGCATCTCGCCATAGTCCTTCTGCTTCTTCACCTGGAAGAACAGGATGTCGTACTCGAATTGCTTCATGGGGCATGCCTTTCTTCGACTGCGGTTCCGGGGAGATAGAATTCGGTGATGCCGCGCTCACCGGCTTCGCGGCCCGCCTGGATGATCACGTCGATCGAGCTTTCGATGTATTGAACCATGTCCTGGTAGGTCATCGGGATCTCGGTCTTGAGCGCCGCAATGGCGAGCCGCTGTACCGCCAGCTGCGGCGTCTCCGCATGGAGGGTGGTCATCGAGCCGCCGTGGCCGGTGTTGATCGCTTCGAGGAAGGTCATGGCCTCCTTGCCGCGAACCTCGCCGAGGATGATGCGGTCGGGGCGCATGCGCAGGGTTGCGGTCAGAAGCACATCGGCGGACTGAAGAGCGGCATCGCGGTGGGCGATCAGTGTTACCGCGTTCGGCTGCGTCGGGAGCAACTCAGCGGCCTCTTCGATGGTCACGATCCGCTCCTCGTCGCCGACATAGGAAAGGATCTTCCTCGCCGCGACGGTCTTGCCGGTCGAGGTGCCACCGGAAACGATCATGTTGAGCTTGTTCTCGACGCAAAATCGGATGGCTTCATAGATGTCGCCGGCGGCGACCACCTCGCGTAGCGCTCGGTTCTTTTCCTGGCGCAGCTCTTCGAGCTTGCGTTCCTCGCCGTAGAGGAAGCGGAGCTCGATCTTGTTGAGCGGCAGGCTCGAAAAGAAGCGCAGCGAAATCGACATGCCGGAAAGAACAGCGGGTGGGGTCACGACCTGCGCCCGGATCGGCCGGTTGCGATAGGAGATCGACACCGAGACGATCGGTTTGTCCTTGCTCATCGTCGTGTTCGCGGAGGATGCGATCTGGTTGCCGAGATCACGCACTTCCGTGATCGTCAGGCGCTGGTCCAGGGCTCGCATGAAGTGATCGCCGTGGAACTCGCCCCAGCAGGACCCGTCGGGATTGATGCAGATCTCGATCACATCGTCGCGGGTGGCATCCTTCAGCTTGTCGAGCGAGGCCTGGAGATACGACACGCTCATGGCTCAGAAGATCTCCAGGTCGCGATCGACCATGACGGTGACCCGTGCGCCCTGGTCGACATAGATGACGGGGCCGATGGAGAGATACTCGCCGATGACGCTGTCCGTGGCGTCGGCGAGATCGTCGCCGACTTCTTCGAGAACATCGGCGGTGGTCTCGTCCTCGACCTCCGAGGCGGCCACGCTCGGCGCTGCGGAGATGATGGAGATCAGGGCCGCCGACCCGAAACGCTCGCCGAACCGCGTGTCGACGAAGCCGGTGACGCCGGACCGGCCGAGTTCATCGCCGCCGAACGAACTGATCCGGATCGTCTGATCGGTCGGCAGGACGATCCTGTCCCAGGCGATGGTGACGCGGCGCTGCGCGACCTCGACGCCCGAGCGGTAACGTCCGATCAGGCGCGAGCCGCGCGGGATCAGCAGGCGGGTTCCATCATAGCTGTAGACGTCCTCGGAGATGATGGCACGGGTCTGGCCGGGCAGGGAACTGTCCAGCGCGGTCTCCATGATCGCCTGGATCATCGTGCCCTGAACCACGGTGTTCGAGGGGTTTGCGATGACCTCGGCCTGTGTGACCGCGCTTGGCAATGCACCGTTCAGCACGAAATCCGTGACCTCGCCGAAGGCGCGTTCCGTAAGTTCGGTCTCGCCCGCATTGGCACCGCCGGCGCCACCGAAGGCGATGAGTGGCGACGCGATCCTGCGCTCCTGAAAGGCCCTTTCCTCTTCCGCCCTTCGCTGGAGCTCTGCCAGTCGCCGGGCTTCTTCCTCCTGGGCGCGAAGTTCGTCTTCCGATGGCCCGGGCGGAGCGGGTGTAGGGGCGTTGGCATTGAGCTGCGCCAGTTCCAGATCCATGCGTAGCTGTCGAAGTTCGCGGTCGCGGGCGGCAAGCTCCTCCTGAAACTGCTGTTGTGCATTCTCCGAGGCGGCCTGCAGCGCCGCGATCTGCGCGGCGAGGCCGTCGATCGCTTCGGCGGCGGCCGTGTCTTCCTCTACAACGGAGTCCGGGGCGTTCCGCAACTCGTCGATCTGTGCCTGCAAGGCCTCCATCTGCGCCAGGAAGTCGGCGTTCGGCTCGGCCGGTTCGGGCTCGACGAGGACGATTTCCGGTTCCGGGGCAGGGGGAGGCACGAAGGGTTCGATCTCGCCGAAGCCATCGCCCTCGGTCTGGAATTCGTCGGGTGTCGCCGTCGGCAGCGCGACTTCTTCTTCGTCCCCGGAAAACAGATAGAGGACCAAGCCGCCAGCCAGGATGAGAGCCATCATCAGGAGGGCGAGGAGCGGGGAGCGGCGCTTCGCGGTCCCGCCCTGGCGCCGGTTGCCTTGCTCGAGGGCGGCGAGGCGTCGTTCGAGATCGGGGTTCGGATTGTCGCTCATGAGGTGCCTCCCTGAGGCGGTGTCGCCGAGACGCAGACGACCTCTTCGCCCAGCCGGAGCACCCATTGTGCGTTCACGCCGGAGACGCGGATGACACCGTCCTCGACTGCGCCTGTGTTCACCGTGCGCTCGCGACCTCCCGCGTAACGGAAGATGGCAGGTACGGGAGCGTTCCTCGGGAAGGCAAAATAGGTGAAGGTCCCGTCGTCCCAGACGCGCGTGGGCGTGAACTCGGTCCGCGCGCTGGCCCCGTAGTTGTAGTTCGGCGCGGCCTGCGCGATGGCGTTGGCCGGGCGGCGGTTGTCGCCCGGGTATCGGAACTGCACGACGTAGAAGGTCGGGCTCGAGACCTCCTGGACGTTGAAATAGTAACTGCGCCTGTTGGTGTAGACCGTCACGTTGGTGTGGACGCCGCGGGCGAGAGGTTTGATGGCGAAGGCCCGGCCGCCGGGAACGCCGTCGATCTCGAAGCCCACGGTGTCGCCGGCGATGATCGAGCGGATGCTCTCGCCTTCGCCGAACTCCACCGTAGTGACGTGGGTGAGCGAGACGTTGAGACGGAAGACCTGGCCGTCCTGATACGTGGCGATGCGCACGCGCTGATCGTTCGGCCCGCTGCGCGGGATCGACTCCGCCACTGCGAGTGTAGGCAGGAGACCAAGATAGACGAGAACGAGGCAAACGAAACGCAACATCAGTTCTCCAATCTGTCCGAACGGATCGAATATTCGACGACGGTGAAGCCGAAGGGGTTGGTCCAGACCTCGTCGATGGTGCGCCGCGTCTCGGGGCGGAACTCGAAGAGCAGGGTGGCGGTGAAAAGACCCGCCTGAACCCCGTTGATCGAGGTCAGGCGTTTCCGGAGGCGGACAGTGGCCCTGTTGTTGCCGATCCGGTTGATGCTGAGGATCTCGACGTCGAGCCGGGCGTTCGGCCCATAGACGGTGGGCGGGTAGTCGGCGTTCGCGGAGTTCCAGATCTGGCGCAGCGAGGCTTGGGCTGCACCGTCCGAGCGGCGCAGGACGCTTCGGATCCGCACGTCATTGTCGAGCTGGTTATAGACCTCGCGGTCGGTCACATAGCGGAAGACCTCCGCCTCGATGATCGCCCGGTTCTCGGTGACGGTCGTGGCGCCGACAGAGGCTTCCGGCAGGGCGAAACCTGTCTCAGGATCGTAGGGCACCACCACCGGAGGGGGGTCGACATCGAGGATCGCAACGGCCGCGGCGCTGAGACAGCCGAGACTGCCGAAGATCAGGCCGAGGAGCCCGAGGCGCTGCCAGAGCCGTTCCCGTCGCAGCGCGCCGTAGACGAGTTCCTCCTCGATGATGGCCGTCTCTTCGTCCAAATCCGCACGTCCTTATTCCGGCCGGAGTTCAGGGAGCGTGAAGTCCATGAACCGTTGTTCCTCGGCGATGGTGGCCGCGTCGATGACGCCGCCGGTGCCGTCGCCCACTGTCTGCACCGCCTCGAGCTGCCACATGGCGACAAGCGCGATGGCCAGCTCCGCCGTCACGCGCGTGTTGAGATCGACGCTCTCCTTCAGCTCGTCCATGTCGTCGATGAGGCCGACGAGCCGTTCGACGCGTTCGAGCGACTGACTCGCGTCGTCGTAGCTGTTCTGGGCCGCGGCCGAGACGAGTGCGCCCGTCGTGGCCTGCGTCGCCACGCGCTCCGCGCCCGGATTGCCGCTTCGGGCCATTTCCGAGAGCGTGTCCTCGTCGAAGCCGAGATCGGCGAGCACCCGGTCCATCTGGGTCTCGATCTCGCTGGCGCCGGAGCCTGTGAGCCCGGAGAAATCCCCCCTCTTGATTGCGTCGATCGTTGCGAGGATGTCGCCGAATTCCTGGTCGAGAAGCCCGTTCAGTTCCTCTTCCATCCGGGTCTGGATGATCTCGGGGAGCTCGGCCAGGCGCGTCAGCGCCTCATAGGTCCGCTGCAACTCCGCGAGCTGGTCCGTGAGTGTGGTCAGTTGCTCGCGGAGTTGCACCAGTTGCTCGTTCTGCAGAATCTCGTCTTCGATCATCTGCCGGAGCTGCTCGATGTTCTGGGCAATGTTCTGGGTATCGACGACGGGCACGCCCTGGGCCCGTGCGGAGGTTAGGGACAGAATTGGAGCTACCAGCGCAAGCGCGCCGACAAGGGCGGCAGATCGCATCCATCGCGCGGAGACAAATGTGCGGGGCATCAGTGCAAATCCTCCATCGTGAAGTCCATGAACTCGTTCTCGGCCATGCGGGCGGCGGCCTGGGCGAGCTGGGCGGCGGTCAGGGGTCGAGTGCGGGCCGCCTGCAGGCGGATGCGTGCGGCCATGAGGCGGACAAGCTCGGCGCGGGCATAGGTGTTGAGCGCGATGCTCTCCTGGATGTCCTCGGTCTCACCGATCCGGGTGACGATATCCTGGATGCGCAGGGCCGCTTGCCGGATCGCGGCAGGGGAAGAACTGCCGTAGAAGGCGGCCCCAAACCCGGCGAACGACAGGTTGGAATTGGCCAGGAGCGCGGGATCGATCGTGCCGAGGGCGTCGATCCCGCCGATCCGCGCGAGGTAGAGATTGTAGCGTTCGGGGATGACCTGGACGTAGATCTGCGTCTCGGTGAAGGGCGGCACGCCGCCATATTCGAAGACGCGGCCCGGGCCGGCGTTGTAGGCGGCAAGCGCGTTGATGATATTGCCGTCGAAGGTGTCGAGCTGGGCCGCGAGATAGCGCGCGCCACCTTCGACCTGGAGATAGGGGCTGTCGTAGTATTCCGGGTTGATGCCGAGATCGTTGGCGGTGTCCGGCATGATCTGAGTGAGCCCGAAAGCGCCCACGGTGGAGCGCGCACCGATGGAGAAGCGGCTCTCCTGCCAGATCAGCGCCTGCAGGAGGGCACGCCATTGCACGACCGACAGGCCTGCGCGCCCGACCCCGGGCCGCCCATGGGTCTCCTGGGCGACCCGGATGATCAGCTGCTCGATATTCTCTGCCGCATCCCCGAACATGCCTGCGCCGCCGGGGTTGGGATCGACATCGCCCGATCCGTAGACCGAAGCGACGGACCGGTCCGGATCGCCGCTGCCGGCTTCGAGCGAGGAGACCATGTCGGGCAGGCCCTGGCCGCCGAAGCTCGTCTGCGCATCGAGGATGCTTTGAAGCGTGGCGAGTTGCTCGCGTTCGATCTCGGCCAGCAGCTCGCGAACCGAGAGTTTGTCACGCTGGACGGCAAGGTCATCCTCGCGGTCGCCTGTCTCGATGATGTCGCGCGCGGTCAGGCCGCTATCATTGACCGGCACCCCCTGGGCGGCAACGGGTCCCGCCGCCATCCCGAGGCAAAGGAGGAGAACGAGCCTATTCATGGATCCCATCCATGAAGTCAGGCGCACCACCAAGGGATTCGTAGGTGCAATCCTGTGAGGCCGGGCCGCGCGACACGAAGTTGAAACAATTGGCGCCCGGCTCGCGGTATTGCTCGCAGGCGGCCACGGATCCGAGAACGAGCAACAGGATCAACAAACGGGTCATGGCAGCCTCCAGAAATCGGGACGATCGCGGTAGTCGGCTCCGACCAAGGCCTCGCCCTTCTCCATCCCGCCAAGGATGGTGAGATACGGTCCGAGCGCCGAGAGATCGGCGTCGACCACGACGGAGCCGGTATCGTCGCGGATGAGCGCCAGGCGGCTGTCGCTGCCGGTGTTGAGGAGGACGTCGAGCTCCTTTTCGTAGAGGTTCAGCATCGCGTAGTCGGAGGCGTGGGCGCGGATGTTCGGGAGCAGGATCTGCGTCGGTACCGCCTCGACGATGGTCTTGCCGGTCCGCGTGCGCTCGAGCTGGCTCGCGTATTGGGTCATCATCACCGCGACGGTATTCTGTTTCCGGGCGGTCACCAGCCAGTTCGAGAGCCGTTCCGCGAAATACGCGTTGTCGAGCGCCTTCCAGGCCTCGTCGATCACGATGATCGTCGGGCGGCGATCTTCGATCTCCCGCTCGATCCGGCGGAAAAGATAGGACAGCACCGCCATACGCTCCTTCTCGCTCTCGCTGTCGAGGATCCCGGTCAGGTCGAAGCCCACGACATCGCCCTTGAGGGAGAAGGTGTCCTCGAGGCTCTGGCCGAAGATCCAGCCGTAGCGGCCGTCCCCGGTCCATTCGAGGAGCCGCTGGTGCAGATCTCCGTCGTCGTCGGTCGACACGAACAGCGAGGCGAAGTCGGTCCAGTTTCGAAGCTCCGGGCTGGCCGCACTCGCGTTCTGGCGCACCACCTCTTGAATGCGGTTGGTCTGGGCCGGAGTGAGCGGTTTGTCGGGACGGTGGAGGAGCGAGCCCAACCAGTCCGAGAGCCAGGCCGTGCCGCGGTTGTCGGTCTCGGTCCAGAGCGGGTTCAGGCCTGTCGCCTGTCCTGCCTTGATCGAGGCATAGCGTCCGCCATTGGCGCGGACGGCCATCTCCATCCCGAGCCGGTAGTCGAAGACGAAGATGCGCGCGCCCACACGACGCGCCTGGGTCATCAGGAAAGCAGACAGGACGGACTTGCCGGAGCCGGGGCGCCCGAGGATCAGGGTATGGCCGCTCGTCGGCTCTTTCTCAGGCGATCCCTGCTCGTGGTAGGAGAACCGATATGCGCTCTGCTCCGGTGTCGGGAAGAGCGTGATCTCCTGGCCCCAGGGCAGCCGGTGTTTCTCCTTGCCGAGCTGCGTGCGATGGAGTGCCGCGAAATCCGCGAAGTTGCGGTTGGTGACGGCACTGGCGCGCACCCGCTTCGGCTGGTTGCCCGGATGTTGGCTGAAGTAGTGCGTCTTCGCGGCGATCCGTTCGCCGATCATCTTGACGCCTTCGGCCGCGGCGGCGTTGACGATCTCCGCCCCGAGCGTTTCCAGCTCATTGAGGCTGTCGCAGAAGACGGTGACGACCATGTGGTGCTCGCCGAAACTCTGCCGCTTGGCCTCGAGATCGTCATGGGCGATGTCGAGGGCTTCGAGGAGCGAGAAGGCCGCGTCCCGGGAGGCCTGCATCTGGCGCTTCTGGCGCTTGATCCGGCCCGCCATCAGGTTCGAATTGATCGGCGTGAAGGAATGGGTGACGATCATATCGACCGGCAGGTTCAGCATATCGAACATGGTGCAGGTCGTGGCTTCGGAATACTCGCCGATGGTGAAGCACTTGCCGAACCGGTGACCTGCGACGCCGTCCGAGAGCTCGAAATGATCCTCGAGAAACGTCACCCGGGTATTGGCGACATTGGTGGCGAGGAACCCGAAGCGGTTCGCCGGATAGAGCGGCAACTCGCGGCCGGTGTTGAGTGCGCCAAGGAAGCCCACGAGTTCGCCGGAGGCGGCCGACAGCAGGCGTGGCTTGAGCTCGGCGAGGCCCGACAGGAAGACGCCGACGGCCTCCTTCAGTCGGCGAAGCCTTTTCCGGGTCTGTTCCTGCAGGCGGTCCGGCGCGCTCCGGTTCAGGAACGCTGCGAAGCTCCTGGGCGGCGGGCGGTGGATGACGGTCAGGGTGAGGGTCTTGTCGCGCAGCCCGGCCGATACGAGTTTCTCCCGCCAGGCGGCATCCACGGCTGCGGCAAACCCGTCCCCCCGGATCGGCAGCAGGTCCGGCGTGATCGCTTTCGATACCTTGTGCACGTAGTAGCTGTACTCAGGTCCCAGCTGAGCGATGATCCGGGCGAAGAGGGCCGTGACCTTGTCGAGATGGGCGTCGTCGGTGGTGTAGCTGTTGACGCCGCCGAGCCGGACGCATTGGAAGAGCTCGTTGACCCTTGTCCTGACCGTGTGATCGTCGACCAGACTGACATAGGGCAGCATATGGGCGAGCCGCCTCTCGCGGGTATACCAGTCCGGCAGGAGAGTACGGGGATCGACAGTCTCATCACGGGGCATAGCTGTCACCCCCGTGGATGCGTCGGTTCCGCGTCGGCGGGGTTTCCTGGAGCGCCGTCATCATGACGTCGATGAAGCGCGGGTCCCAATCCGCAGCCTTCCAGAGGATCGGATAGAGGATCGCCGCCACGCCGAGCACCGCGAGATGCTGCATCCAGACGAAGAGCAGCACCGAGCCGAAGAGCCAGACCATGGCATACATGATCGGCAGGCCGAGGAGCTTCGGCGGGCGGACAAGGCCTAGGAATAGCGGCGATCTCTCTGCCAACGCGGCCCCCTATCAAGACCCGCCGAAGACGGCGGCAACGATCGTCGGCGCCGCGGCCACCCCGGCGATGCCGACGAGCACCCACAGCGCCTGGCGCAGGTCGATGATGTTGAAGAACCAGCTCAGGAAGACGCCGAGCACCGCGAGCGTGGCGATCACGACCCCGAGCGGACCGGTCAGTGCGTCCACGATCCCCTGCAGCAGGCTCTGGATCGGCGAGAGGTCGATGCTCTGTGCAAGCGCCGGTTCGGCCAGAAAGACGAACATGGAGATCAGCGCGACCAGGAGATGCATCCGACTTGTTTGGAAGACATTGCTACGCCAATGCACTGCCGCGCTTCGCGCTCTCGTGACATTGGCGAAGAGTGATCTGATTCTTGATTTCCAAAAAGATCGGGACTTCATTGGGTCGCTCCTTCCAGCCGGTTGAAGACGGCCAGCACCCGCTGGACGTGGTTCCGGGTTTCGGCAAATGGGGGAATTCCGGAATGCGCGCGAACCGCATCGGGCCCGGCGTTGTAGGCGGCCAGCGCGAGGCGAACGTTGCCGAACTCGGCCAGCATCATTGCCAGATAACGTGCGGAGCCGTCGAGATTCTCGCGCCAGTCGGTGGGATCGACCCCGAGAACGGTTGCGGTCTCGGGCAAGAGCTGACCGAGACCGATCGCGCCGGCGCGCGAGACCGCGCGCGGATCGTAGGCGCTCTCGATCTCGATATTGGCCCGATAGAGGTTCAGCCAGTCGGTGACTGTTATATCGGCGGCGCGAAGACCAAGGTGGCCGGCATAGCGGAGTGCCGTCTCTTCGATCGCCGCGAGAATGTCGGGGTGGGGCGCACGAACGGTAGGAGCGATTGCGGCAACACGAAGCGCATCGCTCTCCTCGGAATCTTCGCCGAAGATCTGAAGCTCGGTTGCTGCGGATCCCTGGCCGAGGCCGTCGTTGTAGTTGCGCGCAAATCGCTCCTGCGCCCGGCTCGGCGTCAGCGTGCCGTCATTCTCCATCACCAGCACCATCTGGGCCGATGCTGAGGAGGTCAGGAAGGCGAAGAGGAGGGCGCTAAGGCCTGCTGGCAGCGATCTCCTCGCTGGAGAGCTTGTGCACCGTCCGTTTGCCTTCCTCCAGGGGCACGTCGGCGTGGGAGAACCCGATCCCCTGGAGGAAGGAGATGATTCCTGTGACGGTCTTGATCTCTCGGATCTTGATGTCGTTGCGCGAGGTACGAGTCCGTGCCGTGACCAGGAGCTTTTCCACGCCGTCGTCGCTGACGGCGCGCAGAATCCAGACGCCGTGCCAGTTGGGGCCCTTCTTGAAGGCGTCCTCCTTGCAGACAACTTCGACGCGATAGCCGCTGGCGACCAGATCGCGGAATCTGGGTTCGGTGACCACATTCGGGGCTTCTTTTTCTAGGTCCATCACCCGGATCACGTTCTCCCATAAGGTGAATGACCAGGTTTCAGGCGTTGAAACCTAGGCATACGATGATATAGTGTTGTTGCGCAAGATATAGTTTTAGCGCCCCAAGCGGATTCTCGCTCATCCAACGGATAGACTGTTCTCATGCAGTTGATCAAGAAAATAAGGGGGTTCGATAACCTCCGGTTGCGCGCGATCGGTTGTGCACAGGCTATACTGTTTATCGTATTCTTGGCCGGGTACGCCTCCGCCGAATCCTGTATCGCCCCGTCTCGCCCATTCGTTCCGAGTGACCCGCAGGCTGTGCGGGACTACGCCGACATCATTCGGAAAGACTTCGAGCTCTACATCCGTGATATTCAGAGCTACTTCCGTTGCCTTGAAGAAGAGCGCGTCCGTGCCTTCGAGGAAGCGCGGGAGGTCAGCGAAGAGTATGGGCGCTTCCTGCAGGCCGTCGGTCAGTGACCCCAGGATTCCGAGCCTAAGACCACACGGCAAATCAGCCAGCCATTCGTCGGCAGATGAGTTGAGATCTTCGGCTAAGACCATGGAAAGCTCACAGTATCCACTTTTTAGATAATCTATAATTTAGATTAGCCCGGTCACAAGAGGTTTGTGACGCGTGGCAAAAACAATCAGAAGTTCGGGACATGAGGCGCTGCGCGATGCATTGATCGCGGCAAGGAAGACTGCTGGTCTCACACAGGCCGAGCTGGCCGAGAGGCTAAAGTGCCATCAGTCTTTTGTGGCTCGCGTGGAAAGCGGCGAACGGAGAATCGATGTCATCGAGTTGATCGTTCTGGCCAGAGCCATGGGTGTTGCGGCGGCCGACCTGTTGTCTATTGCCGAAGTCGCGACAGAAGCCGATCATCGGATCTAGGCGCGAGAAGCGGCTTGTCGCTCTCGGGCTGGCGTTGCCGAGTTGGACACCGCCGGGATGCGGTTCGTAAGGGAAATTCTCGGTGCACATCGGGTGAAGGCGCAGCCTGAAGATGATACGTTCCTATAGTATCGAAGCGTCAGGATGCGGCGGCGGGCTGTAAGCATGGTGCGGAAGAGCGTGTCCCGTGTCCGGGACACAGCACACAGGCAGCTGTTCGACCCACTGCATCAGACGCTGGCGCGAGTGACGCGGCTCTGCTCAGTAGTTTACCTGTTCGAAGCCGTAATTGCCCCGGTAGTCACGCCAATCGACAAAGACAGATCTGTGGTAAATGCTCGGGCAGTCCTCTCCCCATCTCTCAACCCCGACATGCGCCTCCGGCAGGTCGCCAGGCGAGGAAGAGCGCCAGGAGAACTCCCCCTGAGTCCCGTAGGTTCCAAGAACAACTGTCGCGCTCCGATTGCAGTCGCCATCCCGACCGGACTCGCGTTGTCGTGCAAAGCGGACGTCATAGACGCGAATCGAGCGCACGAAGTTGAACTCCGGCCCGCTGATGTCGATGTCGGCCCGGTCCTGGACCAACTCAAGAACAGATTCGCTCCACGAGCGGTCAAATCCAGAAAGGGGAGAACGAAGAAAGGAGGGCATTGCCGGATCGAGACCGCTGAGCGGGTGTACCGGGAAGCTCTGGGGCAGGGTGCCACGTCCATCGAACAGGATGTCGTAGATGCGCCCACCCAAGTTGGTGTTCCCGGCTGGTTGATACGCAACACCCATGGGGCAACGCCAGATTTGCAGTGGCGGCTCAACGGGCCAGGGCGTGATCCGCCGGATGAATTCGGCCCGGGCACGTGCGCACGGTTCGGAGGCCGGCCATCCACCTGAGAGGCAGAGGAGGATGGCGCAATCGATCGGGTAGGTTTGTGCCGCGGCTTTGGTGGCTGCGCCCGCGCCGGAAAGAGCTCCAATGACGGCTACAACAGCGAAACGAACAAGCAATCGACACATGGTTCGGGCTCCTATCAGAAAGGACTCCGTCCCATCATGCGTCGGAAGTATAGTATTGTCACTCAAAATATAATTCATGTCTGCTCTGCAGCGGGGCAGTGATTGCACTAGCCGCGCATTGTCGGACCGCCCGCCATGAGCCTCTCCAAGAGATCCGTAACGGTGTCCGTGTTCACGTCTTTCGCGCGCGCGAGGGTTTCAGGTGGAATCGGTGGAGCGACTTGCGCGGCTTCACGTTCCTGGCCGATCCAAAGGATCGACAGCTCGAGCGTGTTCCAGAGGTAGACCCAGCCAACAGTTCGCTTTCCATCGGAGGCCAATAGGCGGGCGATAGCGGTTGCTTCTTCCTTGCCATACGTCACTAGTTCTTATGCTCCATACCCGGTTCTCAAGCGGGCGATTTCGTTCCTGCTTCAAGACCGAATGTAGGCTGGCTGAACCGGCTGGCGTATTGGGTTGATCAGAGAAGGCGCGGAACTGGGGGCATTCGCCTATTCTGCCGAGCAATATTAAACACTACCTTACGGAAGTGGTGCTCAGAAATGGGCGGCACCGGAAATCCCAGCGCCGCCCCTTGCCCGTCTACAGGGAGGATGTAGTGGGCAGGTAGTACACGGGCAGACCTTTCAGGGCTGTAACTTAAAGCTCTGAGTTAACGAAGAAAATAGAATCTCTATAGCTCTCGAGGGCATGGCTGCTTCCTGCTATGAAAATACAACTTGAATATCCGTATATTCGGCGAGACCTTCTTCGCCAAATTCAACGCCTATCCCAGATGCCTTGACGCCGCCAAAGGGCGCGTTCGGCTGGATCGCACCGTGTTTGTTGATCCAAACCGACCCGCATTCCATGCGTGTGGCCAAGTCGCGGCCCCGCTCGATATCGGAGGTCCAGATCGACCCGCCCAACCCGTTCGGGGAATCGTTGGCCGCGGCGATGGCTTCATCGACGTCGGAATATCGGATCACCGGAAGCGCCGGACCGAACTGCTCCTCGACCACGAGCGGGTCGTCCTGCGACAGGTCCGCAATGATCGTCGGCGGGAAAAACAGCCCCTCGCCAGGCGTGCCACCCAGCAGGACGCGGCCTCTGGATTTGGCGGCTTCGGTCAGGCGGTTGACCTTGTCGAACTGCATCTGGTTCTGGATCGGGCCCAGAATGCTCTGCTCGCTCATCCCGTCACCAACGGGGATATTGCGCGCGAAATCCACCAGCGCATCGCAGACCGCGTCATAGATGGACGTGTGCACATACAGGCGTTTCATGGCAGCGCAGGTCTGGCCGTTGTTGATGAACGCGCCCCAGAACAGGCCTTCGGCAATCGCCTTCGGATCGGCGTCGGGCAAGACGATGCCCGCATCATTACCGCCCAGTTCCAGCGTCAGCCGCTTCATGGTCTCAGCGGCGGATTGCATGACCTTCTGGCCGGTGGCGCAGGAGCCGGTGAACACGATCTTGCGGATGCCGTCATGGGCGGACATGGCCGCTCCGAGATTCACGTCCTTGTCATCGCCGGTCACCACATTGACGACGCCTTTGGGCAGAACCTCTTGCATGATTTCGACCAGCCGGATGGTCGAAAGCGGGGTGTTGGGCGAGGGCTTGACCACCACCGTGTTGCCGGTCCGCAGGGCCGGGATGATGTGCCAGATGGCGATCAAGACCGGGAAGTTCCACGGCGTGATCGACCCCACGACACCCAGCGGTTTGCGATGCAGTTCCACCCGGCCTTCGTTGTTGTCCTGAAGCGTCTTGACCGGCAGGGACAAGCCGGCGGTATACCCCGCCCAGGCCTGCGCGCCACCCATTTCCCAACGCGATCCCAGACCGTTCAGCGGCTTGCCCTGTTCCTTGGTGATCAGGACCGCAAGCTCCTCGGCATTGTCGCCAATCGCGCCCGCCAGTTTTTCGCAATAGGCCTGAAGCTCGGCGTCGGGCAGCTTTGACCATGTTTCGAAAGCGGTCTGCGCGGTGGCGACCGCCTTGTCCAGATCGGCGAGCGTATTATTCGGCGCATAGCCGGCCACCTCGCCCGTCGAAGGGTTCAGGATGGCAAAGAAAGCGCCGTCGGCTTCGCTTGGAAGCTCGGATGCAGGTGCCGTGGTCATTGGTCTTTTTCCTTTAATCAGGTTCGAGACGCCCGAGAGGACGCGGTTCAGAGGCCCGACGCTATTGACTGACTTCTTATTTACTACATCGGAGTTCAGATCGGTCATGCGGCGACCTTTTGGGTGAGATCCACGCGATGATGATAAATTCGGCAACCTCCGGGTGAGTAGTTGGCCACGTCGCTTGCGACTTCCGCACCGACTTCTGAAAAAAGCGCGCGCTCCATTATTTCCGCTGATGAAAAGTAGCCACGAAAAATGCAGAAGGGAGCGTCTGACCTGTCACTCATGGGAGTTGGGTAGGCCACTTCGTACGAGAGTAGGCCTGGCAACTGCTCGGCAAGCGGCAAATGACGAGTGGTGTAATAGGTGCGAAACTGTTCAGGGTCCGCCGGGGCGGGGTACTCGACGCAAAGACAGTGCATAGGATGGCCTTTCGGTAAGTTCGGTGCCGCCGATCAGGCGACACCTCTCGATGCTGCGTGATTGGATTGGCCAGACTGACGCGCTTTGGCGACGATGATTGCCTGCCGACCAATTGCCACCAGCGCAATCATGTTCAGGACGCCGAACACGTACGCGGGCGCAAGTCCGATGAAACTGAAAATGTTAGAAGGACCAATCGGCGTGTCGCCGAAGGCCAGCGCGCGGTTCGGCGAAAAGTTCGAGCCCCAGTAAAAGACCACATTGGACCAGCCGTCGAGCATGACGATCCAGCCCCAGATCTTGCCCCATTTTTCAGAGAAGTTCAGGTGTGGGATGACGAAGGCGACGGCGATGGTCATCAGGCCGTTCAGGACGGGGCCGGTATGCGTGCCCCGCCAACCGTGTTCGGTGCCGGGGAGCTGGAATGACACGAAAAAGCCGGGCACGATCTCAAATCCGCCGAGCAGGTACATCCAATATCCCAGGCCGCCGACCAGCGCGGCGAAAATCATCAAGACGCCGTTCCCTGCCATCAGGTCGCGCAACGAAAGTTTCCAGGGTTCGAGTTGTTCAGTCATTGGTCTTTCCTCCCTTGAGTTCAGGTGCGGACGTCACGTGCACCACGAAATTTCCGCGCTTACCCGGTGGCGGATTCATTGAAACGCATCAGCCCCCGGAAGCCGCCAGCGTGATAGACGAGCGGCGCTACACCCTTGACTTCCGCGCCCATGACGCGGCCGAAGATCACAGCATGGGTGCCGGAATTCACGATTTCGGAGACTTCGCATTCGAGCGCGGTGGCGCCGTTGAGCACGGGCAAGCCTAGTGCCGCGCCCGCGCTCCACAGCGCGGGCTCAAAGCGGTCGTCGCCTTGAAGGCCGCTGCGACCGGCAAAGGTTTCGGCCGCGGATTGATGCGCGTCAGTGAGGATGTTCACGGCGAAGGTTCCGGAATCGCGGATCATCTTGAAAGTGCCGGTACTGCGGTTGGTACAGGCCAGTACGGTCGCAGGCTGGGCGCAGACCGAGCACACTGCGGTCGCTGTGATCCCGCGGCGCTCGCCGTTCAGGCGGGTGGTAACAATATTCACCCCTGCCGCAAGTTCGCCGAGGGCCGCGCGGAACGTTTCGACATCTACCATGGCTTGCTCCCTTCCTTTCCAAAGTTTTCTGCTTGAATGGACGCGGCATGACCGGTCTCAAAACCGCACCACGATGCCCGCGGTCGCGATCAGCGGATTTAGGGTGATGTCGGCCTCTGCGGGTGCTCCCCCAACGGTCCCGCGTGCCTTGGTTTCGAGCGGGATATATTTCAGGTCGATAAACCAGCCGGTCCTGTGTCCGAGCGGGCCCTCGACGCCCGCCTGCACGACCGGTGCGAAGGCGTTGTCGACGTCAAAGTCGCTGATTGCGCCGTCCTTGGTGTCGAAGATCAGCGTATAATTGATCCCGCCACCGACATAGGCCTCAAGGCCATTGCTGAATTTGGGGAAGTGATAGAGGCCGGTGAGCGTTGCCGGCCCATAAGTGACCTCCCCGAGGGCAAGGCCAGCGAGCGGACCGGTGCCGGTCAAGGCTGCGGTCGGTGGCACACCCACTGTGAGCTCCGCAGAAAACCGCTCCGAGAACCGATACCCGATGCCGAATGTCGGCGTGACGTCGTCGCCTGTCGTGAAGCTCGCGCCCGGCACTGGAGCGCCTCCGAGCGAGATGTCCGCGCTCTCGTCCATCTGGATATGGGACAACCCGAGCCGCAGCGACCAAGGGCCGCTCTCTTGCGCCTGGGCACAGGTTGCCGTTCCCGCAGCCAAGGCTGCCAAGCAAATCAGTTTCATATTGTGTTCTCCCGTCAGGGTCCCGTGCAGCGCTGCCGCACGGGGGGTAACCGACTATTCCGCGGCGAGCGCCTGTTGCGAGCGGGTCACCGCAGATCGTACTCGCTCGGGGCTTGAGAAAATGTCCCACTGACGTTCGGGGTGATTGAAGCCTTCGGTGAAATCGTCGGTCAAGGACCGGCTTTGCGCCAAGCCACCGATAAATTCCAATAGGGTAGGGTTGAGTGACGCGAGGTTTTCAAGCATGTAGTTCGTCCAACGCGTCGCGCTCATGACGCGGTCGTGTCTCCGGGCATCAAATTTCTCGAGAAAGCGCTGGTCGAACACATCGTTTTCGACGATTTCCTCTCCAAGAATGACCGCTGCGTACGAGGCCATGTTGGCGCCTTGGCCCAACACCGGATCGACGACCGCATGGGTATCGCCTAGAGCGATCGCCAGCTTGCCGTTGGCCAGCTGCGTGTGGCTCTTCCGCACTGTTGGGGTGACGCCGCCTTGAAGGATATCCAGCGGCGAATTGGCCAGATCGAATTCTTCGGGATCGATGCGTTCGTAAAGCGTCGGGTAATGCGCTTTGATTTTTTCCAGCATGAGATCGAGGAACGCGCGGGGGTTTTCGTCGTATTTCGTCCGGGCCAGGATTTCCAGATCGCCGCCGATATGGTTTTCGAACACCAAAGCCTGGCACATGCCATTGAACGACCAGGTCGGGATTTCGATCAGCTCACCCGCGCCGGGAGAGAAATACATGGTTACTGCGCGAGTTTCGGTCTCGGCGATGCCCTTGAAAAGGCCGACACAGAGCATCCGTTGGGGGCGCTCGAATGGGGAATAGCGATCATCGCGTCCGAACATCTGTCCGATGGCACCCTTGCCGGTACAGACCACGGTCAGGTCATGTTGGTCGGAGATGGGTTCGATCTGATCGTGCTCGATCGGTCCGTAAATGACCTCCCCACCCAGATCCAGATAGTCCTGAAGCAATGCGGGTTGATAGATTCGGTAATCCACCGCACGGCTTGGTTGAACCAAGTCGCCATAGATGTGGATCGGCTCCGGTGTTCCGATGTAGTAGTAATGGCCGAAATAGCCGTATTCACTCGACGGCCAGTGATTGCACCCAAGGGCATCTTCTCGCTCAACCGTCACGTGGTGGTGTGCCACCGTGTTCATCAAGCGCGAGCCTGCATAATCCGCAGGGGTACGGTCCGTGTATAGACGTGGCGTTATCCCATTTTGCAGCAGGTGAAGACCCAGTTGCAAGCCGGCAGTCCCCGCCCCGATGATGGCGATCTTCTTGGACATTGATTCCTCCCAAATTCTCCTCGAGACCGAAAATAAGTCGACGGGTCGGTCAAAGAAAGATAAATTATCGCATAGGACTTATCACAAATGGAATAAATCGACATGAGCGATCGGCTCCAAGCCTACGAGATCTTTGCGGAACTTATGGATCGCAAGAGCTTTTCCGAGACTTCGCGTGCTCTGAATGTGCCGCAAGCCACGGTCAGCAAACAGATCGCATCGCTCGAAGCAGCATTGGGTGTGCAGCTCTTCATCCGATCGACCAGACGAATCAGCCCGACAAGTGAGGCAGAGGAGTTGATTCCCCATGTACGGCACATGCTCGATGCCCGGGCGGAAGTTGTGCGCGTCGCTCGCGGGGAGTTGCCGCGAATTTCTGGCAATATGCGATTGGCAGCGCCTCATTCCTACGGTCGGCGCGTACTACTTCCTCTTTTGGCGGAATTCATGGACCAGTACCCCGAACTCGTCGTCGATGTTGCGCTTCACCGCAGCCCCCCCGACCTTCTCGATGCGAAACTCGACCTCGCTATCAGCGGAACCGTCATGCCGGATGGGCCGTACCGCCAGAGGGTCCTGAGCACGCATCGCTGGATCGTTGCGGGCGCGCCGTCCTATCTGGAGCAGCATGGTCGTCCGTCCATACCTCTTGATCTTGAGCAGCACTGGCTGGTGGTACCCCGGGTTTACCCATCGGACGTCCTCACTTTCGATTCTGAAGATGGCCGTCAATCGATCAGCGTTCGGTCACGGCTTCGCGTCAACGACGTTGATTTTGCCGAAGGTGCCGCGTGGCAGAACACCGGACTTGCCATCTTGCCAGACTGGATGGTCGGGCATAGGTCAGCCTTGGAGCCGGTCCTTTCGGACTATGTCCTTGCTCCGATCCCAATCCGGCTGGTTTTTCCAGATGCCAAGATCATTCCTCGGCGAGTGCGGGCTCTTATTGAATTCTTAGTGCTTCGCGCAAGCCGAATGTAGTGTCGAACCAGAGCTCATGTTTGCGAAATGAATGACGTTATGAACCGTAGTAACCTACCGATCTTCGAAGTCTCGCCACGTGCGACAGATTTTATCGTGACTATCTATGGTGACGTTGTTGAGCCGCGCGGCGGCATTCTCTGGATGGGTACCCTCATTGACTGTTGCGCCCAGCACGGCATCAGCGAGAGCCTTGTACGCACTGCTGTATCCAGGCTCGTGGGCCTGGGACGGTTGCAGGGCGAACGCATTGGGCGGAAGAGCTACTACAGGCTTTCCCGCGCCGCCCGTGACGAATTCCGCGATGCGGCGCGCATCTTGTTCGCACCACCGCCGGAGCCTTCAGGGTGGCTTCTTGCGCTTAGCTGCGACGGACGCGATCTCAATTGGCCACGAGGGTGGGCACGCTTGGCCCCGGGGGTCGGGCTGGGTCCTGACAGACCCGATCTGGCGAGGCCTTCCGGAGTTTTGTTTTGCGCACATGCGCTAGAGCGCTCCGGGTTGGAGGAAGTCGCGGGGCAAAACTGGGATCTCATGAAGGTCGCCGCACGCTATCAAGCATTTACGGAAAGATTTGCTCCTTTTGTCGATTTCGATTTCGGTGGTTTGAGTGAACGCGAAGCGCTTGCCATAAGGCTTCGCCTGGTGGACGATTTTCGTCATGCAGCACTGGCCGATCCACGTTTGCCGCCGGAAGCGCTGCCGACGAAGTGGCCTGCAACGGCGGCGCGACATCTTTTTGGGGTGCTGTACCTCGCCTTGTCGCCGGCCTCTGACCGGTACATCGGACGACACTTCGCGAATTCCGAGGGTCTGTTGGATCAAGGCTCAGAGGCGACGCTGCGCCGAACCGAGACGCTGAAACGGTCTTTGCCCCAGCCTTGACCGCTGCGTCTGACTTGACCCCACAATAAAGCATCACACTTTTTTGAGATTTTGACTTAACGAGTGATCCTTTTGGGTCTATATAAGTGACCGAACGGTCGGTGAAACGATTCGCCGGCTGCGGGAGGAGGAAACATTGATGTCCGAAGCATTTGTCTGCGACGCTGTGCGCACGCCGATTGGCCGCTACGGTGGCGCTCTGTCCGGTGTGCGGGCTGACGACCTTGCCGCGCTGTCGCTTCGCGCGTTGAAAGATCGCAACGCCGCGGTCGACTGGGAGCAAGTGGACGACGTGATCCTCGGCTGCGCCAACCAGGCAGGCGAGGACAACCGCAATGTCGCGCGTATGGCAACACTTCTTGCGGGCCTCCCGGTAACTATACCTGGGACCACGGTGAATCGCCTCTGCGGCTCCGGCATGGATGCGATCGGTCTAGCCGCGCGCAGCATCCGTGCGGGCGATGCCGACCTCATGCTCGCGGGCGGGGTCGAGAGCATGAGCCGCGCGCCGTTTGTCGTGGCCAAGGCCTCCAGCGCGTTTTCCCGCAATGCCGAGATTTACGACACCACCATCGGCTGGCGCTTTCCAAACCCGAAATTGCACGCTGAATTCGGTACCCATTCCATGCCGCAGACCGCTGACAACGTCGCGGCTGATTACTCCATCTCGCGTGAAGATCAGGACGCCTTCGCCGCGCGCAGTCAGGCTCGCTGGGCCGCCGCGCATGAGGCTGGCATCTTTGCCGACGAGATCGTCCCGGTGGTGATCCCTCAGCGCAAGGGCGACCCCATCGTTGTTGACACCGACGAACATCCGCGCCCCGGCACCACCCCGGCGCAACTGGCGAAGCTGCGGGGCGTCAACGGTGCCGACCTCAGTGTGACAGCGGGCAATGCCTCGGGCGTGAACGACGGAGCGGCGGGAGTAATCGTTGCCTCCGAGGCGTCCGCCGGTGCCAATGGTTTGACACCGAAAGCGCGCGTGGTCGCCATGGCCGCCGCGGGGGTAGAACCGCGTGTCATGGGCATCGGGCCGGTGCCCGCGACCCGCAAGGTTCTGGCGCGGGCGGGGCTTACGCTCGACCAGATTGATGTCATCGAACTGAACGAAGCCTTTGCCTCGCAAGGCCTTGCCGTCCTGCGTGAGCTTGGGCTTCCCGATGACGCGTCGCATGTGAATACCAATGGCGGCGCGATTTCCATGGGCCATCCGCTCGGAATGTCCGGCGCGCGTCTGGTCCTGACTGCAACCTACCAGCTTCATCGCACGGGCGGACGCTACGCGCTATGCACCATGTGTGTGGGGGTGGGGCAGGGGATCGCAATGATCCTCGAACGCGTCTGAGAGGAGGCCGCTATGTACGCCCAAATGGTCAAATCGGAAAATATGAAATCTGCCGAGGAAATGACGCTCGAGGAGCGCACGTTTCAAACCCGCGTCGACGCGGGCGAAAAGATCGAGCCCAAGGAATGGATGCCGGAGGGCTACCGCAAGACGCTGATCCGCCAGATCGGCCAGCACGCGCATTCTGAGATCGTAGGCCAACTTCCCGAGGGCAACTGGGTCACCCGCGCGCCGACGCTCGAGCGCAAAGCCATCCTGCTGGCCAAGGTGCAGGACGAGGCCGGGCACGGGCTCTACCTTTATTCCGCCGCCGAGACTCTGGGCGTTAGCCGCGACGAACTGATGGAAAAGCTGCACTCGGGCGCGATGAAATACAGCTCGATCTTCAACTATCCCACGCTGACCTGGGCCGACATGGGCGCGGTGGGCTGGCTGGTCGATGGTGCCGCGATCATGAACCAGGTGCCACTGCAGCGGACCTCTTACGGCCCCTACAGCCGCGCGATGATCCGGATCTGCAAGGAAGAGAGCTTCCACCAGCGGCAGGGCTACGCGATCATGATGAAGATGGCGCAGGGCACGCCCGAGCAGAAGGAAATGGCGCAGGATGCGCTGAACCGCTTCTGGTATCCCTCTCTGATGATGTTCGGCCCGTCCGACAAGGACTCGGTGCACTCCGCCCAGTCGATGGCGTGGAAGATCAAGATGAACACCAACGATGAGCTGCGCCAGAAATTCGTCGACGAGACGGTGCCGCAGGCCGAGTACCTGGGCCTGACCGTTCCCGACGAGACCCTCACCTGGAACGACGAGCGCGGGCACTACGATTTCGCCGAGCCCGACTGGGCCGAGTTCTTCGAGGTCATCAAGGGCAACGGCCCCTGCAACGAGGAACGGCTGGAAGCCCGCCGCAACGCCTGGGACGAGGGCGCATGGTTCCGTGACGGGCTCACCGCCTATGCCGACAAGGCCGCCGCCCGGCGCGCCATCGGCCGCGTCGCCGCCGAGTAACCCCCCGTATTGAGGAGCATGTGACATGACCAAGAAAGAATGGCCGCTCTGGGAGATCTTCATCCGGGGCCAGCACGGGCTGAACCACCGCCACGTCGGCAGCCTGCACGCACCGGACGCCGAGATGGCGATCAGAAACGCCCGCGACGTCTACACCCGCCGCAAGGAAGGCGTGTCGATCTGGGTAGTGCCCTCGGCGACGGTCACCGCCTCGGTGCCGTCCGAAAAGGGGCCACTTTTCGATCCGGCCGAAAGCAAGGTCTACCGCCACCCGACCTTCTTCGACATCCCCGACGAAGTGGGGCACATGTGATGCCCTCGCTTCCCGATACCGCAACGCCGGATGTCGTCGCGCTTGCCGGACGCGCCGCCGCCGCACAGGGGCACGATCCGCATGTTGCCGACGTGGCGCTGAAACCCGCCTTCTTCGACTGGCTCTGTCGGATGGGGGACAATTCGCTGGTCCTCGGTCACCGCATCTCGGAATGGTGCGGCCACGGCCCGGTGCTGGAAGAGGACATCGCGCTGGCCAACACCGCACTTGACCTGATCGGCCACACCCAGATGTGGCTGGGCCTTGCGGCCGAGGTCGAGGGGGCAGGGCGCGACGCCGACAAGCTGGCCTTCCTGCGCGACGCGATGAAGTTCCGCAACCTCAAGCTGCTCGAGCTGCCGAACGGCGACATGGCGATCACGCTGATGCGCGAGTTCCTCTTCGATGCCTTCCACTACGAGCTGCTGACCGCGCTGACCAAATCGTCGAGCCCGCGGGTCGCCGAGATCGCCGCCAAGGCGCTCAAGGAGGTGTCCTACCACCTCGAGCGTTCGTCGGACCTGGTGGTCCGGCTGGGTGACGGCACCGAGGAAAGCCACGCCCGGATGCAGGCGGCGCTGAACAAGCTCTGGCCCTACACCGGGGAGATGTTCGCCGCCGACGCGATGGATGACGCCGTGGCCGAGGCCGGCATCGCGCCCGCGCTCGCGGACCTGCTGCCGCTCTGGCAGCGCACCGTGGCCGAGGTGCTGGACGAGGCGACGCTGGTGCAGCCCGAGCAGCGCTTCGACGCGCAATCCGGCGGCAAGCAGGGCCGGCACACCGAGCACCTGGGCTACATCCTTGCCGAGATGCAGTTCCTGCAGCGCGCCTACCCGGGCGCAAGCTGGTAAGGCCGATGACCGCGGTTCTGCCATCCACCGAGCAGGTCTGGGACTGGCTGGGCGAGGTGCCCGACCCCGAGATCCCGGTGGTCTCGGTCACCGAGCTCGGCATCGTCCGCGAGGTCCGCTGGGAGGGCGAGACGCTGGTGGTGGCGGTGACGCCGACCTATTCCGGCTGCCCGGCTACCTCGGTCATCGACCTGATGATCGAGACCCAGCTGCGCGAGAAGGGCATCAGCGACCTGCGGCTGGAGCGCCGCCTGTCGCCGCCCTGGACCACCGACTGGGTGACCGACGCGGGGCGCGACAAGCTGCGCGCCTACGGCATCGCCCCGCCGGTCGACGGCACCGCCTCGGACGGTCTGATGCCGGGCCGCGCGGCGCGGCTCTCGGGCCGGTCGAACCTGGTGATCGCCTGCCCTCGCTGCGGCTCGTCCCACACCGAGCGGGTCAGCCAGTTCGGCTCGACCCCCTGCAAGGCAAGCTACCGCTGCCGCGACTGCCTCGAGCCTTTCGACTACTTCAAGTGCCACTGAGCCATTCCGGTGCCCCGGGCGGGGCATCGCCTGCGCATTTCCCTGTCCAGACAGGAGGAGGTCTGACATGCCCCGTTTCCATCCCCTCGAAGTGACCGACGTCCGCCGCGAGACCCGCGACGCGGTGGTGGTCACGCTCAAGCCGCGCGACGAGGACGCGGAAAAATTCGGTTTCACGCAGGGCCAGTACCTGACCTTTCGCCGCGAGTTCGACGGCGAGGAGTTGCGCCGCTCCTACTCGATCTGCGCGGGCGTCGGCGAGGGCTGCCTCAAGGTCGGCATCAAGCGCGTCGACTGCGGCGCCTTCTCGACCTGGGCCAACGAAGAGCTCAGGGCTGGTGACACGCTCGACGCGATGGTGCCGCAGGGGCGATTCTTCACCCTGCTCGATGCGTCCAGTGCCAAGAACTACCTCGGTTTCGCGGGCGGCTCGGGCATCACCCCGGTGCTGTCGATTATCAAGACCGTGCTGGCGCATGAGCCCAACGCCACCTTCACGCTGGTCTACGCCAACCGGCAGGTCGGCTCGATCATGTTTCGCGAGGAACTCGAGGACCTGAAGAACACCTATCTCGGCCGCTTCTCGGTGATCCACATCCTCAAGAGCGAAGGGCAGGAGATCGACCTCTTCACCGGGCGCATCGACGCGGAGAAGATGGAGATGCTGTTCCGCCTTTGGATCGACGCCGAGGGCGTGGACACCGCCTTCATCTGCGGCCCCGAGCCGATGATGCTGACGATCGCGGACAGCCTGCGGCAGGCGGGGCTGGCAGACGACCAGATCAAGTTCGAGCTCTTCGCCTCGTCGCAGCCGGGCCGGGCCAAGAAGCGCACGGTCTCGCAGCAGGCCACCGCCGCCGGCAACACCTGCGAGGTCTCGGTCACCCTCGACGGCGCGACGCGGACCTTCCAGATGCCGAAGGACGGCACCGCCGTGCTGGACGCTGCCATAGAGAACAACATGGACGCGCCCTATTCGTGCAAGGCGGGCGTCTGCTCGACCTGCCGCGCCAAGGTGCTCGAGGGCGAGGTCGAGATGGAGATCAACCACGCGCTCGAGGACTACGAGGTGCGCGCCGGCTACGTGCTGTCGTGCCAGTGCATTCCGCTATCCGACAAGGTGGTGCTCAGCTATGACGAATGACACCGACACCATGCCCATCGCCGATTACCTCGCGCAGGGCGGCAAGCTGACCTCTCCCGAGAATGTGCCGCCGCGCTACCGCGGCGAGCTCTTGCGGCTGATGTCGTCCTTCGTGGACAGCGAGCTTGCGGGCTCGGCGGGCTTTGCCGGGGCGATCAACTGGGCGCCCGGCATCAAGGCGCGCATCGCCGCCAGCCGGATCACGCTGGAGAAGGCCGACCATGCCGAGCGCGTGCTCGACCTGATGGAGGGCTTCGGCACTGATAAGGCGCTCTACGAGCGGGCCCATGACTGGGCCGCGCGCGAGAGTCGCGACAGCACGCTCGAGGCCCGGCGCCACGGCGGCGACATGCGGCTCTCGGTCTTCCACTACCCGCTGACCGGCTGGACCGACGCGGTGGTGATGAACGTACTCATGGGCCTCGCGACGCAGCACGCCGTGGGCGAGCTGGCGCGCTGTTCTTACCAGCCGCTGGCCGAGGTGCTGCGCGACATCCTCCCGCGCGAGAAGCGGCACATGGAGCTGGGCCTTGAGGGGCTCGAGCGGATCGGCGCGACGGACGAGGCACGGGCTTCGGTCGCCTACTGGCTGCCGCGCGTGGCCGAGACCTTCGGCCCGGCAGTCTCGGAGCGCTTCGAGAAGCAACGGGCGATGGGCCTGCGCCACACCGACAACGAGACGCTGCGCACCGCGTGGCGCGCCGAGGCGGAGAGCGTGTTTTCCCCCCTCGGCCTCTGCTGAACAGGAAGGACGAGCAAATGCTGGATACGGGACGCACCGCGCGCCGCCTTGAGAGCTACGTGCAGGGCGCCTGGCGCGCCGGGCAGGGCGAGGGCAAGCCGCTCGCCAATGCCGCCACGGGGGAGGTGCACGCCTACATCGGATCGGACGGGCTCGATTTCGCCGGGGCGCTGGACTGGGGCCGCGAGGTCGGCGGCAAGGTGCTGCGCGGCTACACCATCCACGAGCGCGCGCTGATGCTGAAGTCCATCGGCATGAAGCTGATGGAGATGAAGGACGAATTCTACGCCGAGAGCCTCGCCACCGGCGCCACCGCCAGGGACGCCGGGCCGGACATCGACGGCGGCATCGGGACGATGCTCACCTTCGCGTCGAAGGCACGGCGCGAGCTGCCCAACGCCAAGGTGGTGCCCGAGGGCGCGGTCGAGGGGCTGTCGCGCGACGGCAGCTTCGTCGGGCAGCACATCCTCGTGCCGATGCGGGGCGTGGCAATCCACATCAATGCCTTCAACTTCCCGGTCTGGGGGATGCTGGAAAAGATCGCCCCCGCGTTGATCGCCGGGATGCCCTGCCTCGTGAAACCCGCCTCGGCCACCGCCTACCTTAGCGAGCTGGTGGTGCGGCGCATCCTCGAGATGGGCATCCTGCCGGACGGGGCGCTGCAGATCGTCTGCGGCGGGGTCGGCGATCTTCTGGACCACGTGACCGGGCAGGACATCGTCACCTTCACCGGCTCGGCGTCGACCGGGCGCAAGCTGAAGACGCATCCGGCGATCGTCGAGAACTCGGTGCGCTTCACCATGGAGGCCGACAGCCTCAACGCCGCGATCCTCGGCCCCGACGCGGTGCCGGGCACGCCGGAGTTCGATCTCTTCGTCAAGGAAGTGCACCGCGAGATGACCGCCAAGGCGGGGCAGAAATGCACCGCGATCCGTCGCGTGATCGTGCCCAAGGGACAGGAGCAGGCGGTAATCGCGGCGCTGTCCGAGCGGCTTGGCAAGACGCCGCTGGGCCTGCCGGACGACGCCGACGCGCGCATGAGCGCGCTGGCCTCGCTGGGCGACCGGGACGGCGTGCGCGAGAAGATCGCCGAGATCGCCCACGAGGCAGAGATCGTCTTCGGCGATCCCGCAAGGGTAGAGCTGGTCTCGGGCGATGCCGAGACGGGCGCCTTCCTCAACCCGGTGCTGCTGCACTGTGCCGATCCGATGACCGCCACCGCCCCGCACGACATCGAGGCCTTCGGCCCGGTGGCGACGGTGATGGCATATGACGGCCTCGACGAGGCGGTCACGCTCGCGATGAAGGGCAAGGGCTCGCTGGTGTCGTCGGTCTTCACCAACGACCCCGCCGTCGCGGCCGAGCTGGTGATCGGCGTCGCGCCCTTCCACGGGCGGGTGATGCTGGGCAACCGCGACAGCGCCAAGACCTCGACCGGCCACGGCGCGCCGCTGGCACCGCTGGTGCATGGTGGGCCGGGCCGCGCCGGCGGCGGCGAGGAGATGGGCGGCATGCGCGGGGTGAAGCACTTCATGATGCGCACCGCCGTGCAAGGCACGCCGCGGCTGCTCTCGGCGGTCACCGGCGAATGGGTCCCGGGCGCACCGGCCGCGCAGGGCACGCACCCGTTCCGCAAGTCGCTGGCCGAGCTTAACATCGGCGACCAGTTGGTCACCGAGCGTCGGGTCATCACCGAGGAGGACGTCGAGCACTTCGCCCATTTCACCGGCGACACCTTCTATGCCCACATGGACCGCGACGCGGCCAAGGCGAACCCGTTCTTCGACGACCGCGTGGCGCATGGCTACCTTATCGCCTCCTTCGCGGCGGGACTCTTCGTGCAGCCCGATCCGGGCCCGGTGCTGGCCAACTATGGCGTCGACAACCTGCGCTTCCTGACGCCCGTCTACTTTGGCGACAGCCTGCAGGTGCAGCTGACCTGCAAGCAGATCAACCCGCGCGAGGGCACGGTCTACGGCGAGGTGCGCTGGGATTGCCGCGTCACCAACCAGAACGACGAGGTGGTGGCCGAGTACGACGTCCTGACCATGGTGGCCAAGAGCTGGCCGCTGCCGCAGGAGGCCTGAGCATGGCGATCTGGTCCTGGGACGGCGTGGTGCCGGTGGTGGCCCCCTCGGCCTTCGTCCACCCCGAGGCCGTGCTGATCGGGGACGTGATCGTGGGGGCCGGCTGCTACGTCGGCGCCGGCGCTGTGCTGCGCGGCGACTTCGGGCGGATCACACTGGAGCCGGGCTCGAACGTGCAGGAGACCTGCGTCGCCCATGCCTTTCCCGGCAAGGACGTGGTGGTCGAGGAACGCGGCCACGTCGGACACGGCGCGGTGCTTCACGGCTGTCAAATCGGGCGCAACGCGCTGATCGGCATGAACGCGGTGGTGATGGACGAGGCGCGGATCGGCGAGAACAGCATCGTCGGCGCCATGGCCTTTGTGCGGGCGGGGATGGAGATTCCGGCCAATGTCATGGCGGTGGGCTCGCCCGCCAAGATGCTGCGCGAGCTGAGCGAACAGGAAATCGACTGGAAGTCGCGCGGCACGGATGTCTACCGGCAGCTCGCAGTCGACGCTCGGATCAAGCTCGCCCCGGCGCAGCCGCTGGCGGAGGTGGAGGAGGGGCGCCGCCGTGTGACGGCGCCCGACTACGACCCGCTGGTGGTCGAGCGCGCGGCGCTTAGCGGACGGCCTTGACCCCTTCGAGGATCAAGGTCGTCGCCATTCGGGCGTAATCCCTACGGCTGATCTTGCCGCCGTCGCGGAACCACATGTAGACCCAGTTCATCATGCCGAAGAGCGACATTGTGACCGGCATCAGCAACGGCCGGTCCGGCTTGTCGAGCTGCGGGTGGATCTCGTTGAGCACAGCTGAAAAGTGCTTGACGATCTGCCTTTCCAGTCCAGTGATCAGCGCCCGCTGCTCGTCGGAAAGTGCCTCGCCAGCGTTAAGCTGCACCTTGTGCTGATCGTCTGCGCCCTCATAGGCCAGAAGCACCGCAGTCACCAGTTTCTCAAGCCGCTCTCTGGGTGGCAGCGAGGCGTCGTCGGCCTCGGCCAGTTCGGCCTCAAGATCTGTGAGATGGGCATAGATGATCGAGAAGATCAGTTCGCTCTTGGACGGGTAGTAGTGATAAAGCAGCGACTTTGACACGCCGGCCAGCGAGGCGATCCCCGCCATAGATGCCTTTTCCATGCCCTGCGTTGCAAAGACATGCGCCGCAATCAGCAGAAGCTGATGCTGCTTTTCCTCGAAATCTTTTGCGCGTGTTCGGGCCATAGTTTTGCAGGTCGTTCAGATATGTCTCGGGGGGCGCTCCCCCCGCTTCTAGTATATCTTGGATTGATTGACCAGCCGTTCAGTAAATCATCCCTTGCGGTTGTCGATCACGCGCTTGGCCTTGCCCTCCGAGCGGGCTACGGACTCAGGGTCGCGCACCTCGATCCGCGTCGACACTCCCACGACCGACTTGATGTGATGGGCAAGTTCCCGGGCCGAGGCGGCGCGGGCGTCCGCATCGCAACGGGCGGGGGTGCATTCCACGTGCACGGTCATCACGTCCATGCGGTCCTTGCGGCCGAGTTCGATCTGGAAATGCGGCGCGAGGCCCTCGCATTTCAGGATCTGCTCCTCGATCTGGGTCGGGAAGACGTTGACGCCGCGGAGGATGATCATGTCGTCGCTGCGGCCGGTGATCTTCTCGATACGGCGCATCGAGCGCGCGGTGCCGGGCATAATGCGGGTGAGGTCGCGGGTGCGATACCGAACCATTGGCAGGCCTTCCTTGGTGAGCGTGGTGAACACCAGCTCGCCCATCTCGCCGTCCGGCAGCACATCGCCCGTCGTGGGATCGATGATCTCGGGGTAGAAGTGGTCCTCCCAGACGTGCAGCCCGTCCTTGGTCTCGACGCATTCGTTGGCGACGCCGGGGCCCATGATCTCAGACAGGCCGTAGATGTCGACCGCGTGCATGTCGAAGGCCTGCTCAATCTCTTCACGCATGGCGTTGGTCCAGGGCTCGGCGCCGAAGATGCCGACTTTGAGCGAGCTCTGGCGCGGGTCGAGGCCCTGGCGGCGGAACTCGTCGAGGATCGAGAGCATGTAGGAGGGCGTGACCATGATGATCTGCGGACGGAAGTCCTGCATCAGTGTGACCTGCCGCTCGGTCATGCCGCCCGAGATCGGCACTACGGTGCAGCCCAGTCGCTCGGCGCCATAGTGGGCGCCAAGCCCGCCGGTGAAGAGGCCGTAGCCATAGGCCACGTGGCAGATGTCGCCCTTGCGGCCACCCGAGGCACGGATCGAGCGCGCCATGCAGTCGGCCCAGGTGTCGATATCCTTCTGGGTGTAGCCCACCACGGTGGGCTTGCCGGTGGTGCCCGACGAGCCGTGTATCCGCACCAGCTGCTCACGTGGGACGGCGAACATGCCGAAGGGGTAGGTGTCGCGCAGGTCCTGCTTCATGGTGAAGGGGAACTTGGCGAGGTCGGACAGCGTCTTGAAGTCGTCCGGATGCGCGCCATGCTCGTCGAAGCGCTTGCGATAGAAGGGCGAGTTCTCGTAGGCGTGGCGCAGCGACCAGGCCATGCGCTTCTGCTGGAGCGCGGAAATCTCGTCGCGGCTGGCGATCTCGATCGGGTCGAGGATTTCCTTCATCGGGGTCATGTCGGTCATGGTGTCTCCTCCCTTCATGGGTCAGCCCTCTACCCGCGTCCCGGGCAGCAGGGGCCTGTTGAGCGTCCGCGAATAGCCGCGGAATTCTGCGATGACGGTCCCGTCCTCCCGGGTGATCGTCACGTCGTAGATGCCGGACCGGCCCTTGTGCGAGATCTCGCGCGCGGTGGCGGTCAGCTGGTCCCCGAGCGCGCCCGGGGTGATATAGGTGACCGAGCAATGCTGCGCGACGGTCATCTCGTTGTAGGTGTTGCAGGCGAAGGCAAAGGCGCTGTCGGCCAGCGTGAAGAGATAGCCGCCGTGGGCGTTGCCGTGGCCGTTGGTCATCGCCGGGCCCAGCTCCATCCCCAGCGTCGCCTCGCCCGGCGCGATGTGCTTCAGCACCATGCCGAGCCGCTGCGAGGCGCTGTCGGAGTTCCACATCTCGCGGGCGCAGGCCTCGGCGAGTTCTTGGGCGGTCATGTCACGGGTGTCCTTCATGGCTCACTTCCCCCGGAAGCTGGCAGGACGTTTCTCGAGAAAGGCCGTGACGCCCTCGGCGTAGTCGTCGGACCGGCCTGCCTCGCGCTGACAGTCTCGCTCACGGTTGAGATGCGTGTCGAGTTCGTTTGTCGCGGCCTCCTGGATCAGCCGCTTGGTGAGGCCCAGTCCAAGCGTCGGACCGGCGGCCAGCTTCGCCGTCAGCGCCTCGGCCTCGGAGAGCAGCGCGTCGTCGTCGAGCGCCTTCCAGATCAGCCCCCAGTCGGCTGCGGTCTCGGCCATCAGCGGCTCGGCGGTGAGCGTCAGCGCCTTGGCGCGTGGCTCGCCGAGGATCCGGGTCAGCGACCAGCTACCGCCGGCGTCCGGGATCAGCCCGATCTTCGAGAAGGCCTGGATGAACTTCGCGGATTTCGCCGCCAGCACGATGTCGCAGGCAAAGGCGATGTTGGCGCCTGCGCCCGCCGCCACGCCGTTGACGGCACAGATCACCGGCTTCTCGAGCGCGCGGATCAGGCGGAGCGTGGGGTTGTAGAACGTCTCGATAGTGTGGCCGAGGTCGGGCTTCGGTCCGCCCTTGCGCGGGTCGCGGTCGCCAAGGTCCTGCCCGGCGCAGAAGCCGCGGCCGGCACCGGTCAGGAGGACGGCGCGAATCTCCGGCTCGTCATGGGCGCGCTGGATCTGCGCACGCAGCGCGAGATGCATCTCCTCGTTGAAGGAGTTGAGCTTTTCCGGGCGGTTGAGCGTCAGCTTCAGAACGCCGGAGTCGAGCTCCGCCAGTACGGTTTGCGATGTCGTCATGTGGTCCTCCCGGCCCCCTCCACAGGGCCTGTGACATTTACTGTTGCATAAACCGACCGGACGGTCAATGATGCTGGTCAAGCTTTGGGAGGAGCCATGACAGACCTGTTCACCCGCCATCGGCCGTTGCTGGAGAGTGCCCTGAAGGCACTGGAAACGCGCGAATTCTGGACCCCGTTTCCCGAGGTCCCGAGCGGGAAGATCTATGGCGAGACCGCGAAGGACGAGGGCGAATCGTCCTATGCCGCGCTGCTTGGCGCGGCCTTCGATCTGCCCGGCCACCCCGAGGAGGGGCGTGTCGGGGCCGAGGTTTCCCCTTGGGGCCCCGAGCTCGGCATCACCTATCCCGCCGCTGCGCCCGAGACGCTGATCGCCGCCTCCGACGCCGCCGCGCCGGGCCTTGCCGAGGCCACGGTCGAGGCGCGCACCGGGGCGCTGCTCGAGGCGCTGGTGCGGCTCAACCGGATGAGCTTCCTGCTCGGTCACGCGACGATGCACACCACCGGGCAGGCCTTTGCCATGGCGTTCCAGGCGGGCGGGCCGCACGCGCAGGATCGCGGGCTCGAGGCGCTGGCGATGGCCTATTCCGAGCTCACCCGCAGCGCCCGCGACGCGGTCTGGGAAAAACCGCAGGGCCGCCACGTACCGTTGGTGATCGAGAAGCACTGGGCGCTGGTGCCGCGCGGCATCGCGCTCACCGTAGCCTGCAACACCTTCCCGACGTGGAACGGCTACCCGGGGACCTTCGCGAGCCTCGCCACTGGCAACCCGGTGATCGTCAAGCCGCACCCGCGCGCCATCCTTCCGCTGGCGCTGACCGTGCGCGTCCTGCGCGAGGTCTTTGCCGAGGTCGGGCTGCCGCAGGACGCGGTGCTGCTGGCCGCCGACGCGCCGGGCGTCGAGATCACCAGGGAGCTGGCGACCCACGAGCGCGTGGCGCTGATCGACTACACCGGCTCCACCGCCTTTGCCGACTGGATCCGCGCCAATAGCCGTGCGCAGGCCTTCACGGAAGAGGCCGGGGTGAATTCCGTGACCATCACCGGCACCGACGATTTCGCCGGGATGTGCGCGAACCTAGCCTTCTCGCTGTCGCTCTACTCGGGGCAGATGTGCACCTCGCCGCAGAACCTCTACATCCCGCGCGGCGGGATCGAGACCGACGAGGGCCACAAGAGTTTCGACGAGGTGGCCGTAGGGCTGACGGCAGCCATCGACGCGCTGCTCTCCGATCCGCACCGCGCCGCAGGCGTCTGCGGCACCATCGTGAACCCCGCAACGCTCGAGCGGATCAGCGCGGCGCGCGGCGCGGGCAGGGTGGTGCGTGACAGCGGCCAGACCGGCCATGGCCGGAGCGCGACGCCGCTTCTGGTCGCGGTCGAGCGCGAGGACGGCCCGCAGACCGACGAGTGCTTCGGCCCGGTCTCGTTCCTCGTGCCCAGCGATAGCGCCGAGGAGGCCATCGCCCGCGCCGCCGGCATCGCCCGCCGCAAGGGGGCGATCACCGCCGCGCTCTACGCCACCGACGACGCGCTCGTCGCGCGTGCCGCCCGGGCCTTTGCGCAGGCCGGCGTGAATCTTTCGGTGAACCTCACCGGCAACATCTACGTGAACCAGTCGGCGGCGTTCTCCGACTTCCACGTCACCGGGGCGAACCCGGCGGGCAATGCCAGCCTGACCGATGCCGCCTTCGTCGCGCCTCGCTTCCGACGCGTGATGATCCGCTGGCCCAAGGCGGCCTGACCGCAAGACCAAAGCCCCGTCACCCGACTTTCGACGGACACCAATCTGGGAGGAGTTACTATCATGTCCAAGACCACCACCGCGCTTGCCACCTTCGCCGCGCTCGGCGTCCTCGCCGGCGCCGCGCAGGCCGAGATCCGTCTCGGCGTCAGCGTCTCGGCCACCGGTCCCGCGGCCTTTCTCGGGGATCCCGAGGCCAAGACCATCGAGATGCTGGTCGAACAGTTGAATGAGAAAGGGGGGATCAATGGGGAGGAGATCGCCCTGACGCTCTACGACGATGGCGGCGACCCCAACAAGGCGCGCACCTTCGCCACCCGCCTCGTCGAGGATGACGAAGTCATCGCGATCATCGGCGGCTCAACCACCGGCACCACCATGTCGATCCTGTCCGTGGCCGAGGACGAGGGCATTCCCTTCATCTCGCTGGCCGGCGCGATCTCGATCGTCGACCCGGTGCGCGAATTCGTCTTCAAGACCCCGCACACCGACCGCATGGCCTGCGAGAAGATCTTCACCGACATGCAGGAGCAGGGCATCACCAAGATCGGCATGATCTCGGGCACCGACGGCTTCGGCGCGTCGATGCAGGCGCAGTGCAAGGAGGTCGCGGGCGAGTACGGCATCGAGATCCTCGCCGACGAGACCTACGGCCCGCAGGACGCCGACATGACGCCGCAGCTCACGCGCATCCGCAACACCGACGGCGTGCAGGCGGTGCTGAACCCGGGCTTTGGCCAGGGTCCGGCGATTGTCACCCGCAACGTCGCGCAGCTGGGCTTCGAGATCCCGCTCTACCAGAGCCACGGGGTCGCCTCGGACGCCTTCATCGAGCTCGCCGGCGCCGAGGCCGCCGAGGGTCTGCGCCTGCCGGGCACCGCGCTGCTGATCGCCGACAAGCTGGCCGAGGACGACGCGCAATACGATGTCGTGACCTCCTACACCGAGGCCTACAAGGCCAAGTACGACCAGGACGTCTCGACCTTCGGCGGCTACGCCCATGACGCCTTCGCGCTGATCGTCGATGCCATCGGCCGCGCCGGTGACAGCGAGGATCCGCAGGCGATCCGCGATGCGCTGGAGGCGACCGACGGCCTCGTCGGCACCACCGGCACCTACAGCTTCTCGCCCGAGGATCACCTCGGCCTCGACCTCAGCGCCTTCCGGATGCTTGAGATCAAGGACGGCGACTGGTTGGCCGTCGACTGACCCGCTTCGGCTCCGGGACCAAGCGCCCGGAGCCGCACCCCCATTTCCGCATCGCCTTGGGAGCCCCGATGGACGCCCTGCTGCAATTCCTGTTCTCCGGTCTGACCGTGGGCGCCGTCTACGCGCTCGTGGCGCTGGGATTCACCATCATCTACAACGCCTCCGAAGTGGTGAACTTCGCCCAGGGCGAATTCGTCATGCTGGGCGGGATGATCACTGTCTTCGCCTTCGAGGCCGGACTGCCGCTGCCGCTGGCGGCGCTGCTCGCGATCCTCGTGACCTCGGCCATCGGCGTGGCGCTCAACAAGCTGGCCATCGAGCCGGCGCGCGGCGCGCCCGTGGTCTCGCTCATCATCATCACCATCGGTGCCTCGATCGTGATCCGCGGCGCGACGCAGCTCGTCTTCGACAAGCAGCTGCACCGCTTCCCGTCATTCTCGGGCGATGATCCGATCCGGGTGCTGGGCGCCACCATCCTGCCGCAGAGCCTCTGGGTCATCGGCGGCGCGCTGGCGGTGTTCGTCGGGCTCTGGATCTTCTTCACCCGCACGCTGACCGGCAAGGCGGTGCTCGCCACCGCCAACAACCGCGTCGCGGCGCAGCTCGTCGGGATCAACACCGGCTGGGTGATGACGCTTTCGTTCGGCCTCTCGGCGGCCATCGGCGCCTTTGCGGGCGTGCTGGTCACGCCGATCACGCTGGTGGGCTACGACGTCGGCGTCGCGCTGGCGCTCAAGGGCTTCGCCGCCGCCATGCTGGGCGGCATGGGCAACCCCAAGGGCGCGCTGGTGGGCGGGCTGCTGCTCGGCTGCTTCGAGGCGCTGACCGCGGGCTATCTCAGCTCGCAGTACAAGGAGGCGGTGGCCTTCATCGTCATCCTCGCCGTGCTCTTCGTAATGCCGCAGGGCCTGTTCGGCCGCAAGTCGACGGAGCGCGTGTGATGACCGGTCGCAAGAAATGGATTTCGCTCGGCGTGCTGGCGCTGCTCATCGCGCTGCTGCCGCTGTTCTTCCCCTCGGGCTACTACTACCGCGTCGGTGCGCTGATCTTCGTCAACGCACTGTCGGTGGTCGGGCTGGTGATCCTGATCGGCTACGCCGGGCAGATCAGCCTCGGCCACGCGGGCTTTGCCGGGATCGGCGCCTATGCCTGCGCGCTGGCGCCCGAGCATCTCGGGCTGCATCCGGCGCTGGCGCTGGTGCTGGGGGCGGTGATCTCGGGCGTCATGGCCGCGCTGATCGGCAAGCCGATCCTGCGTCTCAAGGGCTACTACCTCGCCGTGGCGACGCTGGGCTTCGGCATCCTCGTGTCGATGGTGCTGACCAACGAGCGCGCGCTGACCGGCGGCCCGGACGGGATGAACGTCGCCGACCTCGGGCTGCGCGACCTGCTGCGCGACATGGGCTGGCGGCTCTCGGGCGGCGAGTTCTGGTACATGGTCTGCGGCGTCGTGCTGCTGGTCGGGGCCTGGCTTGCGCTGAACCTCTTCGACAGCCCCTCGGGCCGCGCCATGCGGGCGCTGCACGGCTCCGAGGTCGCCGCCGCGACCGTCGGCGTCGACGTGCCGCGCCAGAAGCTGCGCGCCTTCGTGATCTCGGCGGTCTACGCCTCGGTCGCGGGCTCGCTGCTGGCGCTGCAGAACGGCTACATCACGCCGGACGTGGCGGGCTTCATGCACTCGGTCGAGATGGTCACCATGGCGGTGCTCGGCGGCGTGGGCTCGGTGCTCGGCGCCATCTTCGGCGCGGCGATCCTGACGCTGCTGCCGCAGGTGCTGACGGTCTTTGCCGAGTACGAGCAGCTGGTGCTGGGCCTTGTCATGGTGCTGGTGATGATCTTCCTGCCGCAGGGGCTTCTGCCCTCGATCGCGCGGCGCCTGAAGGGGAGGGACGAATGAGCCTTCTGGATGTACAGGGCCTCGGCATCAGCTTCGGCGGGCTGAACGCGGTCGACGACGTGAGCTTCAAGGTCGCCCCCGGCGAGATCGTCTCGGTCATCGGTCCGAACGGCGCCGGCAAGACCACGCTCTTCAACATGATCTCGGGCGTCTACCAGCCCGGTCGCGGTTCGGTCACGCTGAACGGCACCGAGGTGACCGGCATCGCCCCCAACCGGCTGGCCGAGATGGGCCTGTCGCGCACCTTCCAGAACCTCCAGATCTTCCAGGAGATGACGGTGCTCGACAACGTCCTGGCGGGCTATCACCTCAGCGAGCGCGGCTCGGTCTGGGCCGACCTGCTGTCGCTGCCCGCTATGCGCCGCCGCGCCGCCGAGGCGCGGGCAGGGGCGCGCAAGCTGCTGGAACGGGTGCGGCTCGACAAGGCCGCCGAGCAGCTCGCGGGCAACCTCAGCTATGGCGCGCTGAAGCGGCTGGAAATCGCCCGCGCGCTGGCGCTCAATCCGAAGATCCTGCTGCTCGACGAACCGGCGGCGGGCTGCAACGCCGTCGAGACCGAGGAGATCGACCACCTGATCGCCGAGCTCGCGGCCTCGGGCATCGCCATCCTGCTGGTCGAGCACGACATGAAGCTGGTGATGCGGATCTCGAACCACATCGTGGTGCTGGACCATGGCGAGAAGATCGCCGAGGGCGACCCGGCCACCGTGTCGCGCGACCCGGCGGTGATCGCCGCCTATCTCGGCACCGAAGAGGAGGAGCCTGCCCATGCTGACGGTTGAGGGGCTGCGCTCGCGCTACGGGCGCATCGAGGTGCTGCACGGGCTCGACCTCGAGGTCAGCTCTGGCGAGATCGTGACCGTGGTGGGCGCCAACGGCGCTGGCAAGACCACGCTTCTGAAGTGCCTCTCGGGCACCCAGCCGGTGAGCGACGGCACCATCGTCTTCCGCGGCGAGAGCTTCAACTCGGTGCCCGCCCACAAGCGGCTGAAGCGGGGGCTGGCGCAGTCGCCCGAGGGGCGGCAGATCTTCACCAACCTCACGGTCGAGGAGAACCTGCGCCTTGGCGCCTTCCTCTTCACCGACGAGCGCGTGGACCGCGACATGGCCGATGCCTTCGCCATGTTCCCGATCCTCAAGGAAAAGCGCAATCTCGCGGCGGGCGGGCTCTCGGGCGGGCAGCAGCAGATGCTGGCCATCGCCCGCGCGCTGATGGGCCGGCCGCATTGCCTGCTGCTCGACGAGCCCTCCATGGGTCTGGCGCCGCTTCTGGTGGCGCAGATCTTCGACGTGGTGAAATCTCTCAAGGAGCGCGACGTGACTGTGCTGCTCGTCGAGCAGAACGCCTATGGTGCGCTCAAGATCGCCGACCGCGGCTACGTGATGGAAACCGGGCGGATCACCATGACCGGTGCCGCGCCCGACCTCATCGCCGATCCGCGCATCCGTGAAGCCTATCTGGGACTCTGAACCATGACACTCCTGACTGTCCGCCGCGACGGCGAGATCGCCGTCGTCACCCTCGACAACCCGCCGGTGAACGCGATCTCGGAAGCCGTCCGAAAGGAGCTCTTCGAGATGGTGGGCCAGCTCGACGCCGACCCCGGGGTGCGGGCCGCGGTGCTGATCTGCGCCGGGCGGACGTTCCTTGCGGGGGCGGATGTGCGCGAGTTCGGCAAGCCGCCGGTCGAGCCGCACCTGCCCGACGTGGTGGACCGGATCGAGGGCGCCGAAAAGCCCTGGGTCGCGGCGATCCACGGCGCCGCGCTTGGCGGCGGCTTCGAGATCGCCATGGGCTGCCGCTTCCGCGTCGCGGTCGAGAGCGCCCGGGTAGGCCTGCCCGAAGTCACTCTGGGTGTCATCCCCGGCGCCTCGGGCACGGTGCGCACGCCGCGCCTCGCGGGCATCGAGACGGCGGTGGATCTGGTTACGAGCGGGCGCCCGACGCCCGCCGGCAAGGCGCTGAAGGCGGGGCTCATCGACGCGGTGGTGAGCGATCTCGAGAGCGACGCGGTGGCCTTCGCCCGTGCGGCGCTTGATGCCGAGCTGCCCCAGCCGGTGTCGCGGCGCCCGCTCGCGCCGATGCCCGAGGATTTCTGGCAGGAGGCCCGCAAGCTTGCCGCCAAGCCCGGGCATCAGGCGCCGCTGCGCGCGCTCGACAGCCTGCGCTTCGCCACCGAACATGGCTTCGCCGAGGCCATGGCGCATGAGCGCGAGACCTTCCTCGACCTGCGCGGCTCGGACGAGGCGGCGGCGCTGCGGCACATCTTCTTCGCCGAGCGCGCGGCGCCGAAACCCGCCGCGCTCAAGGGCATCGAGCCGCGCCCCGTCAGGACCGTCGGCGTGATCGGCGGCGGCACCATGGGCGCGGGAATCGCCGGGGCCTGCCGCGAGGCCGGGATGGAGATCATCCTCATCGAATGCGACGCCGAGGCGGTCGCGCGCGGGCTGGCAAATGTCGCCAAGATCTTCGACGGCGCCGTCAAGCGCGGCAAGCTCAGCGAAGAGGCGCGCGCCGGGCGCATGGCCGGCGTGCGCGGCAGCACCGACTACGCCGAGCTTGCAGACGCCGACCTCGTGATCGAGGCCGTCTTCGAGGAGATCGGCGTCAAGCGCGCCGTCTTCGCCGAGCTGGGACGGGTATGCCGCGCGGATGCGGTGCTGGCGACCAACACCTCCTATCTCGATCCGCGCGCCATCGCCGCAGGGCTGCCGGATCCGTCGCGCTTCATCGGGCTGCATTTCTTCAGCCCCGCCCACATCATGAAACTGCTCGAGATTGTGCCGACGCCCGACACCGCACCCGACGTGCTCGCCACCGGGTTCGCGCTCGGGCGGTCGCTGAACAAGATGCCGGTGCAGGCGGGCATCTGCGAGGGCTTCATCGGCAACCGCATCCTCAAGCGCTATCGCGCCGAGGCCGAGGGGCTGGTGACGCAGGGCGTGGCGATTGCCGAGATCGACGCAGCGATGCGCGGCTACGGCTTCCGCATGGGCCCGTTCGAGGCACAGGATCTGGGCGGTCTCGACATCGCCTTCCTCCAGCGCGAGGGCGCCCGGGCCGAGGGGCAGGACGTGCCGGAAACGCACGGCGACATCCTCGTGCGCGCCGGTCGCAAGGGCCAGAAGACCGGCGGCGGCTGGTACGACTACGCCGAGGGCGACCGCACGCCGAAGCCGTCTGCCTCGGTAGCAGCGCTTCTCGCGGACCGCGTCTCCGGCACCGCCGCGCTCTCGGGCCCGGAGATCGCCGAACGCCTCGTCGGAGCGATGGCTGCGGAGGGCGACGCGATCCTTCACGAAGGCATTGCGCAGTCACCCCAGGACATCGACCTTGTCGAGGTCCACGGCTACGGCTTCCCCCGCTGGAAAGGCGGCCCGATGTTCGCGGCCAGCTTGACGGCTTCCGTTCACAGAGGCTGAAACTGGAGGAGGTCTCTCGGTTTGGGAACCGAGGAGGAGAAACCGTAAACCCGCGGGTATGCGTTGACCCGTGCGGGCTCGCTTCGACTTGCAGCTATTTGGCAATGAACACTAATCAACGGATATCGCCTCTGCCAAAAATCTGTCGCGGAAGACCTCAACCGGCGTCCGCCGTCCGTGGCACTTCCGCGGTGCTGTGTTGAGCCGATCGCAAATCGACTTCGGCTTTCGATTTGTGAGCGGCGTCGGGTCGGCCGTGCGGGTAGATAGCGCCGCAGCCACTAGTTGGTGTTCTCGACCATGCGCTTCTGCCATGGCCAGGCCCGCCTGCTGCCGGCCCACTTCAGCGTCCAGCAGGCCCGGATGGATCACCAGCCTTCTGTGGACGGCCTGACGGGTATCGTACATGCCTTGCGCTGTCATGTTGTGGCAGCCGTTCAGCTCGGGCAGTTCCGCATCGTGGTAGTGAATCCGCCTCAGTTCGCAGTAGCGTCGACGTGGTATTGCGACCGAGCCGTTCGGCGATCTCACGGACGGGGATCTTTGCCAGACGCATTGCACTATGAGCCTGCATTCGCCAAGATTAAGATGGGTGTAGGGCCTTACGATTCCACACCCTCCATTCAACCGCCTGTTTTCAGGCTGAAATTGCATTTTAGAATAGCGCGCTCCCGGGTACATATATAAATCGCATAAGGTTTATTATGTTAATTTTTGTTCTTAAATGGATTAGTCCACGAGTTTACAGTTTTCGTTAGGAAGTGAAAACTGACACCGACAACAATCCCCCAAAATGCCGCGCCAATGCCAAAAAGCGTGACGCCCGAAGCCGTGAACATGAAAGTCATTAACCCGGCTTGGGCATTGTCAGAAGCCAACATCGCCGCAGTGAATTTCAGGGTTGGTTGCAACAGCGCCAGACCCGCAAGCAGGGTTATTAGCGACGAAGGCATTAGGATCAGGATATCGACGATACTTACTGCAAGAACGCCTCCGACACAGAAGAAAACACCGCAGACGACGCCAGAAACATAGCGCCGGCCCGGCTCTTCATGACTATCGGGTCCAGCGCAGAATGCTGCGGTGATTGAGGCAAGCGCGGTCGTGATGCCACCGAAGAGCGCGGCCCCGACTGACGCGATGCCGCCTATGACGAGGATCGGGTTCGCCGAAATCGTGTAACCATGGGACCGCAGGATCGCAATGCCCGGAAGGTACTGGCCGCTCAGTGTGGTGATCAGCAAAGGGAGGGTAAGACCAAGCATGGCTTCTGCCGAGAAGTCCGGGGCCGTGATCTCAGGACTTGCAAGTTCGAACCCTACGCTCCCCAGAGACGCGCCGTGGAAAAAGGCACTTATAACAATGGCGGCGCCAAGTAATAGCAACATTGCGTGGCCCGGGAGAACGACTGTGCAGACGCCAAATATGGCTATTAACAGCACGACTGTGACCGGGTCCGTCGACAGCCCGCTCGCGGCTTTCATACAGAAACCGAAGAGAATACCGGCCATCATTCCGTTAGTGACCGAGGGCGGAAGAAACCGCACAAGCCGCTCGAACACGCCTGATACGCCAATGACGACCAACACCAAAGCGACAATGATATATGCTCCTACGACCTCGGAGATCGACAACGACGTGCCGAGCGAAATCAGAAGAACCGTTCCCGGCGCCGACCAAGCCATCGCGACGGGAGCACGATAACAAAGACTAAGAACGATGCTGGAAATGCCGGCAGCGATCGAAATCGCGAAGATCCAGGACGAGAATGTCTCCGTCGAGATTGCATTGGAGTCCGCAGCGCTGAGATAGATCAGAAGTGGGCCTGCATAGGATACGACAACAGCGAGGAATCCGGCTCCGATAGCGGAGCCGGAGATGTCCTTCAGGCGTGCCCCACAATATTCAGCTGCGTCAGGCAATCGTCGCCTCGGTTGCCGCGCGCAGCTCTTCCTCGGAGACCCCGTCGGCCAACTCCACGATCTTGAGGCCCCCCTCGACCACGTCGAGCACGCCAAGGTTCGAGATGATGCGGTCCACGACCCCCTTGCCGGTCAGCGGCAGGGTGCATTCGTGCAGGACCTTGCTCTCACCATGCTTGTTGGTGTGATCCATCACGACGATGACGCGACCGACACCGGCCACGAGGTCCATCGCGCCGCCCATGCCCTTGACGAGCTTGCCGGGGATCATCCAGTTCGCAAGGTCACCTTTTTCGTCGACCTCCATCGCGCCAAGGATCGCCGCCGCGATCTTGCCGCCGCGGATCATGCCGAAGGAGGTGGCGCTGTCGAAATAGGAGGTGCGGCGCAGCTCGGTGATCGTCTGCTTGCCCGCGTTGATCAGGTCGGGGTCCTCTTCGCCTTCGAAGGGGAAGGGGCCCATGCCGAGCATCCCGTTTTCCGACTGAAGCGTGATATCCTTGTCACCCACATAGTTCGCCACGAGCGTCGGAATCCCGATCCCGAGGTTCACATACATGCCGTCTTCAAGTTCCTGAGCGGCGCGCGCCGCCATCTGGTTACGATCCCAAGGCATCACACGTCCTCCTTCTTGCGCACGGTGCGCTGTTCGATCCGCTTCTCGTGATCGCCCTGGATCAGGCGGTGCACATAGATGCCGGGCAGGTGGATGCAGTCGGGATCGAGCGAGCCGGTCGGCACGATCTCCTCGACCTCCATCACGCACACCTTGCCGCACATCGCGGCCGGCGGGTTGAAGTTGCGCGCGGTCTTGCGGAAAATCGCGTTGCCGGTCTCGTCGGCTTTCCATGCCTTGACGATTGAGAGATCGGCAAAGATCCCTTCCTCAAGGATATAATCCTGACCGTTCCAATTCTTGACTTCCTTGCCCTCGGCAATGACCGTGCCCACACCGGTCTTGGTGTAGAACCCCGGAATGCCGTGACCCGCCGCGCGCATCCGTTCGGCAAGCGTGCCTTGCGGGTTGAACTCAAGCTCCAGTTCGCCCGAGAGATACTGTCGCATGAACTCGGCGTTTTCACCGACATAGGACGACATCATCTTCTTGATCTGCTTGGTGTCGAGCAGTTTGCCCAGACCGAACCCGTCAACGCCGCAGTTGTTGGACGCGATGGTCAGGTCTTTTACGCCGCTCTCCACAATGGAGTCGATCAGCAACTCGGGGATGCCACACAGGCCAAAGCCCCCCGCCGCGATGAGCATGCCGTCTTCCAGAAGCCCGTCGAGGGCTTCGGCTGCAGAGCCGTAAACTTTTCTCATGCCGCTTCTCCCCCTGTTTTGCCGTTGGGCAGAGAAAGTCCGAGCATTTGGCGCGCTTCTTGCCACGTCGCGACCGGGCGCTCGTTCTTGTCGCAGATGTCGACGGCTCTGCGAACCAAGGCTGCATTGCTGGGCGCGAGCGTGTCGCGGTCGAGGCGCACGTTGTCTTCCAGACCGGTGCGCGCGTGGCCGCCCGCAGCGATGGCCCATTCGTTGAGCTTGAACTGGTTGGCGCCGATCCCGGCCGCGCACCAGGGCGCGTCCGGGCCAAAGAGCCGATGCATGGTGTCGATATAATAGTCGAACACGTCGCGATCGACGGGCATGGCATTCTTTACGCCCATGACGAATTGGACGTAGGGTGTGCCCGCCAAAAGCCCCTGGTCGGCCATGTCCCTGGCCTTGAGTATATGGCTCAGGTCGAAGGCTTCGATTTCCGGTTTGACGCCATATGTGAGCATCTCGCTTGCCAGCCAGTCCACCAGATCAGGCGGGTTCTCGTAGACCCGCGAAGGGAAATTGTTGGAACCCACCGAGAGAGAGGCCATGTCCGGCTTCAGGTGAAGCATACCGCCGCGCGTCTGACCGGCACCCGACCGACCGCCGGTCGAAAACTGGATGATCATTCCGGGGCAATGTTTTTCCAGCCCTTCCTTCAGACGGGAAAATTTCTCCGGGTCTGAAGACGGTGTCTCATCGTCGTTGCGCACATGCGCATGAACTATGGTTGCACCGGCTTCGAAGGCTTCCTGGGTCGACTCCACCTGTTCTGAAACGGATATCGGAACGGCAGGGTTATTGGCCTTCGTGGGCAAGCTGCCCGTGATCGCCACGCATATGATGCAGGGGGTGGTCATGGTCGATGTCCGTGTTGATTGTTGCAGGCGTGACGCCGGATTGGCCGGACCGGAACTCAGCGAGGGGCGTCCGCCTGGGGTGCCGCCTTGCCGGATTTCCCGAGCGTCTGCCGCTCGTCTTCAGTGAAGAACATCAAGGCATCGTCGGTCGTCTTGGTGTTCTTGCATCCCGGACAGGGACTCTGGACGTTCTTGCACATGGCTCCTCCTCCTGAGTGCAGATCGGTGGTTCAGGCTGCTTTTGGCTTTGCCCCCGGCATCTTTTTCAACGCCTCGACAAAGAACGGGCGGAACCCCTCGGGGTGTTCACTCATCGGGAAATGGCCCAACTCATCCATTACTGCGAGCGTGGCACCCGGAATCGCCCTGGCGGTACGTTCGGCATCCTCAGGCGTGCAGGTTAGATCATAGGCGCCGACGATGATGTGCACCGGTGTCGCCGCCGTGTTGATGGTCGGCAAACGCGGGATCAGGCTATCGTCGCGGGTGTAAAAGCTCAGATCGCCCCGGAACACGCCCGGCCCGCTCTGCATGAACATCCACAGGGTATTCCAGCGCTCGGCATTGGGTGCGTAGGGCGAGATATTGGCTGAAACCAGAGCCGCGCCCATCTCGCCGCCATGGGCGTCGGGGCGGTGGAACCAGTCGATGTCGTACCAGGCGGGTTGGAAATCCGACGCTTCGATTGCGATGAAACCACTGAACTTGTCGCCATGCAGCGCGGCCAACTGCAACGCGATGCGCCCGCCCATCGAGCAGCCTGCCAGCACGGGCCGATCGAGCCCAAGCCCGTCGATCACGGCAAGAACGGTCTCGACATAGGCTTCCGTCGTGAGCAGATATTCCTCGGTTTCGAAACCTTCCGGCGGCAAGGACTTGCCGTGCCAGGGCATGTCGAAGGCGATCATGCGGTTTTCGGCCGTCACCTCGGCATCGTTCATCAGGTGTCGCCACTGGCGGGTGTCGGCTCCCGCTGTATGCAGGCACAGAACGGGCCGGCCCTGCCCCGCCTCTTCGAAATAGATGCGACGCGGCGCGCCGCCGATATTGACCGTCAGATAGCGGCCGGTGATTGGCTCGATGCTCATGCGGCGGCCTCCTTTTCGCTGCGCGTCAGCGCCAGCACTTCCTTGAAAAAGCGCAGATTCTTGACCAGACACAGAATGTCGCCGTCGATCCGGCCGCGCCCGATCTTCACCAGGCCGAAGATATCGTGGAAGCCCGGTTCGGGAAGCGGTTGCCAGAACTTGCCAAGGGCCTCGGCATCGGTTCGGAACGCGAAACGCCAGGGTGTCTTGCGGCTCGGACCTTCGGCGATTGTCACGATACGCCCCTTTTCGAAGGTCAGATAATACTCGTCGCCGCTCACCTCGACCAAAACCGTCTCGGAAAACAGCCGGCCCAACCGTTGGAGATGCATGGATCGGTCGAGCTGTCGTTGGATATTCTCGAAGGTTTCGAACACCTGAGCCTCCCTTTCCCGGTTCGTCCTGAAGTCTTGCCATGATCGAACGCGCTCCGGCGATGCTCGGGGAGGTATGGCCTGATACCAATGAGTTCGGGGTTTGGCTGGCGGTTCGGCGGATATTTGGCCGTGGCCGGTATCACTCAATACCGCACGAGGCATTGGTTGGGTGACTGTATTTCGCGATGGTTTTGTCGGCGGGGTGAACGGAGCGCCCCAGGTTCACACTGCGCCGAACTCTAACGGAAGGCGCGCGGAGGAGGAAAAGCCCATGGGCATCGTCAATCAAGACAACATCACGGACGTGGTCATCGCCAGCCTTGGCAAATACGGTGATATCACGGATCGCCAGCGCGAGATCATGACGTCGCTGATCAAACACATGCATGGCTTCGTCAAGGACGTAAAGCTTCAGCACAGTGAGTTTCTGGAAGCCTGTGCCTACCTCGTCCGCGCGGGCAAACTCAGCAATGACAACCGGCAGGAGTTCATCCTTCTTGCCGACATCCTCGGCGTCGAAGTGCTGGTCGACATGATGACCAATCCGGTCGACGGTTCGGCGAGCGAATCCACCGTTCTGGGGCCGTTCTACCGGGAGAACCCCCCCGTTCTGCCAAAGGGCGCGTCCACGATCCAGAAGCATTACGATAACGAGGAAACCGCCTATTACGAGGGCTATGTTCGGGATGCGGCCGGCAACGGCATCGCGGGTGTCACCATGGATGTCTGGGAAGACGCCCCGAACGGTATCTACGAGAATCTCGATCCCGATCAACCTGAGTACAACCTGCGTGGCCGCTTCGAGACGGACGAGAACGGTCACTATGCCTTTGTCGCGGTGCGGCCGGTGCCCTATCCGATCCCAGAGGATGAGACCGCGGGCGAACTCCTGCACTACATGGGTCACCACCCGAACCGCCCCGGCCATATGCACTTCATCATCTCCAAGGATGGATACCGCCCGCTGATCAGCCAGATCTATGACGGTGAAAGCGAATGGCTCGAAAACGACAGCGTGTTCGCGGTCAAGGAAAGCCTTATCGGGACGTTCAAGCCGGCACCCAAAAATCTCGGCACCGACCTGCATTTCGAGTTCAATTTTGTGCTGAAGGCGGAGGCGAACGACCAGACTGTCGCCGCCGAGTGACTTTTGTTGCTCCCACAAAAAGGCCCTCGTTTCGAGGGCCTTTTCGCGTTTGGGCCTGTGGCTTATAATGCTTCGCGGGGAGGAAATAATTATGAACTTCAAGCAGTTGACCTATTTTGTGGCGGTCGCCGAGGAGCTCCATTTCGGACGCGCCGCCGAACGTCTGGACATGGCACAACCTCCGCTCAGCCGGCAGATCAAGCAGATCGAAGAGGAACTGGAGGCGGTTCTCTTCAATCGCGGCCGGAACGCGATCACGCTGACGCAGGCTGGCGAGCGACTTCTGGTGCGTGGCAAGGCAATCCTCGCGCAGCTGGAGGATACTCGCCTGGAGGTTCGCCGGCTGGGTCAGGGTGCCGAAGGGCGCCTGCGTATCGGTTTCGTCGGTTCTGCGACCTTCGGCATCCTTCCGAACATCATCAGGTCCTACCGAACGAATTACCCCGAAGTGAACCTGAGCCTGAACCCTATGAACAATGCGGAACTTTACCGCGCACTCGTTTCGCGAGAGCTTGATGTCGCTTTCGCGCGGCCAACGCTCAAGGACCCTGAGTTCCTGTCCAAACATCTAATGGAAGAAAAGCTCATCCTGGCATTGCCAAGTATTGTCGATACCGGGACACGCACAGTTGCGATGCTTGAGCGATTGGAGACTCACAATTTGATTCTATACCCCGAACGGCCGCGCCCCAGCTATGCCGATATGGTGCTAAATGCGCTCGAAGGCGCTGGTTTCAAGGCTCCGCTCCGCCTTTGGTGCATGGACCTTCAAACGGCGCTGAGTCTGGTCGCTGTCGGTGAAGGGGTTTGCATCGTCCCTGAATCAGTTGCCAACGCACCGCGGAAGGGACTGAAGTTTCTTGATATTGAGCCCGAAATCGGCCGAACGGAACTTTCTGTGAATTACCGCCTCGACGAACAGGGTGTCCATGTAAAGAACTTTGTCACCATGGCACAGAAAGTCGCACGAAAAAGCCCAATCAACAAGTAAACTACGCCGATGCTCACGGGGAGGCGCATCACTTTCAGGCAGCACACTGCGTTCCGAAAACGATAGGTGGAGCTTGCCAAACAGGATCATGCCGGGCCTCTGCAACATAATTCTCTTCGATCAAGCACCAACCCCGGGATCGCCCATAAACGGTTATTCAGACGCCGAGCCACGTATGCTGGGCCTCCTGGTCATTCCGGATCCCATCGGCACTACCAGTCCAGACGATCTGTCCCTTGCCGACAACAACCACATCGTCTGCGAGCGATGTTGCAAAACCGAAGTTCTGTTCCACGATGATCATCGAAAGGCCTTCCGCCTTTAGTTCTTGCAACTTGTCGTGGATCAGCTTCACGATGATCGGCGCCAAACCTTCGGTGGGTTCGTCGAGGATCAGAAGGCGCGGGTTCATCAGCAAGGCGCGGGCGATGGCCAGCATCTGTTGCTCGCCGCCCGAAAGCTCCGCGCCGCCATTTTGCATCCGCTCGCCCAGTCGCGGGAAAAGCTCGACCACGCGCTCGATGGTCCAGCCATCCGGTCCGGCGCGAAAGCGTTTCGCCGTGATTTCAAGGTTTTCGCGTACCGACAGCGACGGGAAAATGTCGCGTGTCTCGGGCACATAGGCGATGCCGGATTTGGCGACATCGAAGGGCCGTGCAGAGATCGGCGCGCCCTCGAACGTCACCGTACCCGCGCGCAGCGGCAACAGCCCCATGATCGTTTTCAGCGTCGTGGACTTTCCCGCGCCGTTACGGCCGAGGATCGCCAGCACGCGACCGGCTTTCGCCTCAAGCGACATGCCATAGAGGACTTGGGTTTCGCCATAACCGGATTCGACCGCAGAAAGTTCAAGCATCTTCCCAGCTCCCCAGATAGATGTCCTTCAGGAGTTTCGAGCCGCGCGCCTCTTCGGGCAGCCCGTCGAATACCACCTCGCCATAGTTCAGAACGGTGATCGTGTCGGCCACGTCGAAGGCAAGGTCCATGTCGTGCTCGATGATCAACATCGTCAGATCGCGCGGCAGGTTGTTCAGCAAGTCGTGGAATCCTTTGGACATTTCCGGGCCGACGCCGCTGGTCGGCTCGTCCATCAGCAGTACCAGCGGCCGCGTGGCCAGCGCCACGCCGACTTCGAGCTGCCGCCGCACGCCATAGCTGATCTCGGACACGGTGGCGTGGATATAGGGCATCAGATTGACCTGTTCGGCCACGTCACGGACGATCTCGCGCACGTCCGGCTTCGAAAGGCTGTCCGACCAGAGCCGCGTCGCATGTCCGGTCTGTACAGACGCTGCGAGGCCGAGGTTCTGCTCGACCGTCAGGCCGTCAAACAGTGTGTTTTTTTGATAGCTGCGCGACAGACCCTGACGCGCGCGTTTGGCGACCGAGAGGGCGGTGACATCCTCGCCCGCAAGATGGATTGACCCGCTGTTGGGGGTGAGTTCCCCCACGAGTTGGTTGAAGAGCGTCGTCTTGCCCGCGCCGTTCGGACCCAGGATCACCCGTCGCTCGCCGCGTTCGAGCTTCAACGACACATTACGGGTGACATGGATGGCGCCAAAGCTCTTGTCGAGATTGCGTGTCTCAAGCATCGTTCAGACCCTTTTCCGATTCCTGCTGGCGCGTTGCGTCGGTCACGCGGCGTTCCAGAGATGCGCCCCAGCGGGCTTCGATCCAGCCGAAGATGCCGTTGGCGCGGCTCATGACGACGCCGATCAGCACGACCCCGACTACGAGGTGCCAATGGCTCGTAATGGCGCTTAGCTCGTGCTTGAGCATGACGAACGCCACAGCCCCCACCAGCGGGCCGACAAGTGTGCCCAAACCGCCAAGGATCACTACGACCAACGCTTCGCCCGACACGGTCCAGCTCAGAAGACCGGGCGAGATATACATGGTGTGCTGGGCCGCGAGCGCCCCGGCGAGTCCGGCGATCATGCCCGAGAGGCCAAAGACATCGGCCTTGACCCGCCAGACCGTCAGCCCGAGCGCGCGCATCCGTTGTTCGTTGTGCATCACGCCCGAAAGCGACCGCCCGAGCCCCGAGCGCAAGATCAGCACCGCCGAGCCATAAACAGCGCCAAGCAACGCGAGGCAGAAGAAGGCAAAGCTGCGGCTGTCGTTCAGGTCGATGCCGACGAGGCTCAGATCGAGCCGAGAGATCCCGCCAAGCCCGTCGTCGCCGCCAAGCGTGGGCGCGTCGAACACATAGGAATAGGCCATCTGGCCGAAGGCGAGCGTGGCCATGATGAAATAGATGCCGTGGCTGCGCGAACAGATCGCGCCGATGATCCAGGCGGCGACGCCAGTAACGGCGACCGCACCGCCCATCGAGATCAGCGGCGAGATCCCCGCCTGCGTGGAGAGCAGGGCAAAGGCATAGGCCCCCACGCCCATCAGCGCGCCGTGGCAGAGTGAGACCATGCCGCCGAAGCCGGCGACAATGTCGAGGGCAAGAACCAGCATGGCGAGGATCAGGATTTCGGTCAGCACCTCCAGACCGAAATATCCGGCGGTCAGGGTCTGAAACAGGGCGGCGGCCGCCAGAAGGGTCAGGACGCCGTAGCGAAGCGGAGTGTGGCGAAACATCGGTGTTATCCTTTCGCCGGAAAGAGGCCCACAGGCCGGATCACCAGCACCGCGGCGAGCAGCGCATAGATCAGGACCGAGGCGAGTTGGGGCGCGAGCACCGCGCCGAAGGTCTGCACGATGCCGTAGATCAGCGAGCCCGCGATGGCGCCTTTCAGCGAGCCCAGCCCGCCGATCACGATCACGATCAGCGTGGGGATGAGGATCTGAAGCCCCATGTCGGGGGTGACGCTCAGCAGCGGCGCGGCGACCGCTCCGGCAAGACCGGCCAGCGCGCAGCCGACGCAGAAAACGATGAAGAACATGCGCTCGACATTGATCCCCAAGCAGGCCGCCATGGCATCGTTGTCGACGCCCGCGCGGATCATCGCACCGATCTGGGTGCGCCCGAGCACGAAGGCGAGCGTACCGAAGATGGTGAGGCCAAGCAGGATGATAAACAGCCGGTAGGTGGGATATTCGACCCCGAAGATCGCCATCCGTCCGGCCAGAAGCGTGGGCACTTCGATCGCCAGCGCCAGATCGCCCCAGAAAATGCGGGTCAGATCCAGAAGCGCGAAGATCAGGCCAAATGTGACCAGAACCTGCGCCATCGGACCCGATTTGCGCATCCGCCGGATCAGGCCGGAATAGAGAAGGACACCGACACCAGCGACCGCGACGGGGGCGAGGAAAAATCCGGCCCAGTATCCGCCGACCGCGGCCAGCGAGGCTGCGAAGTAGGCGCCGAGCGCGTAAAGTGACCCATGCGCCAGATTGACGAAGTGCATCAACCCGAAGATGACGGTCAAGCCGATCGACAGCAGAAAAAGCAGCATGGACAGTTGCAGCGCATTGAGCGCCTGCAAGGTCCAAAAACCGAGATCGTGTGCCACAGAAATTCCCTCCCCAGATTGGACCCGGCCGCGTTGTGACGGCCGGGCCGATGCGCGTTAATTGCCGACGGGCGCCATTTCACAGCCGTTGGCCGGGTCCTGTTCGGCGGGAAGCTGCGCCAAGACCGTTTGGGTAAGGCCACCCTCGCCGGCCACGGTCTCGTAGACGTAGATCGGCTGGACGATATTGTTGGTCGCCGGGTCGATCGAGGTCGTGCCGCGCGGCCCTTCGAAGCTGACCTGGCGCAGCGCATTGGCGAGGCTTTCGCGGTCGGTGGCGCCCGACTTAACGGCTTCGGTCAGAGCGCGCGCGGCGTCGAAGCCTTGAACAGCATACTCCGAAGGCGCATGGCCCGCTTTGGCCTCGAACGCGGCCACGAACGCGGCGTTGGCGTCGCTTTCGATGGTCGGCACATAATGCAGCGCGGTGATCACACCCTCGGCTGCGGGGCCCTCGGCGTTGACGTAAAGCGGAGAGGTCAGAAAGCCCGAACCGTAAAGCGGCAGCTCGGCCTTGAGCCCGAAGCTGTCATATTGCTTGACGAAGGAAATCGCCTCGCCGCCGGCGTAGAAGACAAAGACCGCATCCGCGCCGCTGGCCTGTGCCTGCGCAAGATAGGGGCCGAAGTCCTGCGTCTTCTGGAACGGCGTGAACTCCTGCCCGACGATCTCGCCGCCAGCGGCGGTGAAGGTCGACACGAAGCCATCGATCATCTGACGCCCGGCGGCATAGTCGGGGGCCAGCGTATAGACCTTGCGGATGCCCTGCTCGTACATCCAGGTGCCCATCGGTCGGTTCACCTGACCGTTCGAGAAGGACATGCGGGTAATATAGGGCGAACAGGCGGCACCCGTCGCTTCGTCGTTGCCCGCATTGGCCACGATCAGCGGCACGCCTGCACCGTGAACCATGTCGCGCACCGCGCCAAGCACACCCGAGCTGACGATGCCGACCATCACATCCACTTCATCTTGCAGGATGAGCTTCTTGGCTTTGGCCAGCGCGACCGGGGGTTTGACCTCGGTGTCTTCGCGCGCAATCGTGAAAGTGGCGCCGCTGTCGCCGCCAAACTGTTCCAGACCTAGCATGAAGCCGGCCTCGATCTCATTGCCGAGGGCGGCATAGACGCCCGAGAAGGGCAAGAGCAGCCCGACCTCGATGTCTTCCGCGGCGGCGGGTGTGACAATAGCCGTGGCGAGCCCCATGGCTGCCAGAATAGTGCGTTTCATTCTTGAACTCCTCCAGTTGGTAATTGGCCCCTCCTCAGGGCCTAGCCGAGATCTCCGCCACCGACCGGCACCGTGACGCCGGTGATGTAGGACGCGTCGTCCGACGCCAGGAACAGGATTGGACCTGCCTGCTCGTCGAGCGTTCCGTAGCGTTTCATGAAAGAGGACTGGATCGTCTGGTCGACGATGGTCTTGTACCAGTCCTCGCGTTGTTCTTCTTCCGCATTTGGATTTCGCGGAACCACGCGCGGCGGTGCCTCCGTGCCGCCCGGCGCCGTCGCGACGACCCGGATGCCGCGCTCCGCGACCTCCCAGGCAAGGCTCGCGGTCAGGGCGTTGACGCCCCCCTTGGCCGCGGCATAGGGTATGCGGTTGAGCCCGCGCGTCGCGATGGACGAGACGTTGACGATCACACCCGCACCCTGCGGCAGCATCCGCTCGATGGCCGCGCGGCAACAATAAAGCGTCGGAAACAGCGATCTGCGGACCTCTGCGTCGATCTGTTTCGGCTCGTAATGCTCATAGGGCTTTGCCCAGATTGTACCGCCAACATTGTTGATCAGCACGTCGATGCGGCCCCACAGGTCCACCGCCTTTGCGATGGCCTTGTCGCACCCCGTCCAGGTTTCGAGATTGACTGAGACTGCCTCGGCCACACCACCTGCCGCGCGGATCGCCGCGACCACGTCCTTGCGGGCGGGCGAGCGGTCCACGATCAGCACACGGGCGCCTTCGGAAGCGGCGCGTTCGGCCACGCAACGGCCAATGCCCTGCGCTGCGCCTGTCACCACCATCACCTTATCGTCGAAACGCCCGTTCATGCTGCGTCGGACTCCGCTTCGGTCGGGTTGAACTTTTCGTAGAAGAAGTTTTTCGGTTCGAGCCCGAGCTCTCCGAAATGGCGGCGCACGGCATCGACCATTGGCGGCGGGCCGCAGAGATATACGTCACAATCGCCTTCATGCAGGTCCTTGGCGGAAATATGATCGGTCACATAGCCCTTACGATCATGGACCTCATCTTCGGAAGCGAGGATCGTGATGAGGGTGACGTTGCCGGCCTTCGCGGCCAGTTTTTCGAGGCGGTCGAGCTCGACCAAGTCAGCGGAACGCGTCACCGCGTAGTAGAGCACGATGGGGTGATCCAGCCCCTGTTCCGCAACCTGCTCCAGCATCGACAGGAAAGGCGCAAGGCCCGTGCCCCCTGCCAGCCAAAGCTGGGCGCGTTCGATGGGCCGCAGGTAGAACGCTCCCATGGGGCCGGTCAGCGTTACTGCATCGCCTGGATTGGCGCGCTCGCCCAGATATGAGCTCATTACCCCACCGGGCAGGTTGCGGATCAGGAACGTCGCCTCTTCCGCGCCGGGCGCCGAGGAGAACGAATAGGACCGGTGCTTTCCCGTGCCGGGCACCGTGACATTCACATACTGGCCCGGCAGAAAGGCGATCGGCCGCGAAAGCTGCACCCTCAGCCCGAACGATGTTTCCGACAGGTTGTCCACAGCGAGCACTTCGCCGTGGACGGCCTCGGGCGCCGTCTTGCAGACCGCCGAGGATGCCGGCACCCGCAAGACGCAGTCGCTTTCGGGGATCATCTGGCAGGTGAGGACGTAGCCCTCTTCTGCCTCTTCGTCGGACATGGACTCGTCCATGTAGAATTCAAGTTCGTATTCGCCTTTCTCGGCGAAACACTTGCAGGTGCCGCAAACCCCGTCGCGGCAGTCCATCGGCAGGTTGATCTTCTGGCGAAAGGCGGCGTCCGTCACCTTTTCGTCGTCATCGCACTGGATGACGCGGGTGACGCCGTCTTCGAAATTCAGGGCGATATTGTAGGTCGTCATGGCAAACTCCTCCCTTGGCCGCGCACCCGAACCCCGGGTGCGCGGATATGCGCGTCCAGCATCCAGCGCGGGATCAGATGTGGTAAACGTCGATCACGTGGTGGATGTGGTCGTTCTTGAGCACCACTTTCTTCGACGTGATCAGCGGCTTGTGGCCACTCGTATCGATGGTGTAGTAGGACGTGCCCCAATGCTGGTCCGTCGCGCCGTAGCGATAACTGAGTGTCAGCCAGTTGAAGCGTAGTTCTATCTGGGCACCCTCATGGCGCAGCACCTCGATATTGGAGAGGTTGTGATTGGTGCGCGGCTCTGGCAGCGACGTCGCGGACGAGCGGTCGGTCTTGATGCGGAACACGCGGTCTTCGATGCCCGCCCGGTCGGGGTAGTACATCAGCGACACTTCGTTTTGCGGGTCCTCGGTCAAGGTGTCATAGTCGTCCCAAGCGGGCATCCAGAACGGGCAGTCCTTGTGATAAAAGGTCAGCCAGGTATCCCAGTCGCGGTCATCAAGCGCGCGTGCCTCAGCAAAAAGAAACGCTTCGATATCGGCGAAACTCATCTCCGTCTCGCTCCCGGCGCGTTCAAGTGTTGCAGTCGTCATGTTTTCCTCCTCATTCCGCAGCAGTGCGCATATCGGCCGCATCGGCACGTTCTTGGTCGATCGCCTGCTTCATACGCGTGGACCAGTTGGTGTGCTGGATAACGAAGAGGCCCTCATCCTCGGTCCGTGCGCCTGACAGGACCGGGTTGATGCCGAGCGCCTTGGCGTCTTCGTCCGGGCCTTCGATCCACTGGGTCGCCCCGCGAGTCAGGTCGTTCCACTTGGCGTGCGACGATCCGGCGTAACCGCGCTGCGTGGCACGGAATTCTTCGGTGTCGTCCGGCGTCGCCATGCCCGAGGCGTTGAAGAAATCCTCGTATTGGCGGATGCGGCGCGACCGGGCCTCCTGGCTTTCGCCCTTGGGGGCGATGCAGTAGATCGTCACTTCGGTCTTATCGACGCTGACCGGGCGGAACACCCGGATCTGGCTGGAAAACTGGTCCATCAGGAACACGTTGGGATAAAGGCAGAGGTTGCGCAACACACCGACCATCCATTCGGCCTTGGTCTTCCCGTGCTTCTCGGTCCATTCCTCCAGGCGCGGAAAGCCGGGGCGGTTCGTTGGGTCGGCCCATTCGGTCCACAGCAGGATGTGCCCGTTCTCATAGGCGTGGAAGCCGCCGCGCTGCTTTGCCCATTTGGACGCGTCGGTCGCCTTGATCTTGTCTTCCTTGCCGTCGTCGTTGCGGTGCGCCGTCGTGGCGACATAGTTCCAGTGCACGGCCGACACGTGATAGCCGTCGGCGCCGTTTTCGGCCTGAAGCTTCCAGTTGCCGTCATAGGTGTAGGTCGAGGCGCCGCGCAGCACTTCGAGACCGTCATCGGCCTGATCGACGATCATGTCGATCATCTTGCGGGCCTCGCCCAGATAGTCCTCCAGCGGCTTCACATCCTCGCTGAGCGAACCGAACAGGAACCCGCGATAGTTTTCAAAACGCGCGACCTTGGTCAGATCGTGGCTGCCGTCCTTGTTGAACTGCTCTGGGTAGCCCGCGCCTTTGGGGTCTTTCACCTTCAATAGCTTGCCGGTGTTCGAGAAGGTCCAGCCGTGGAACGGGCAGGTAAAGGTCTTTTGGTTGCGGCGCTTGAAGCGGCACAGCATTGCGCCCCGGTGCGAACAGGCATTGACCAGCGCATGCAATTCACCGTCCTTGTCGCGGGTGATGACGACCGGCGTGCGGCCCATGTGCAGGGTGAAATAATCACCCGGCTCGGGGATCTGGCTTTCATGCGCCATGTAGATCCAATTGCCTTCGAAGATGTGCTTTATCTCCAGTTCAAACAGCTCTTCGTCGGTGAATATATCCCGGCGGCACCGGAAGATGCCGTTTTCGGGCTCGTCCTGAATCGCTCCGGAGACCCGACCGCTGAGTTCGTCGAGGTTAGATTGGGTGAACATGGTTTTCCTCCTCCGCTACGCCCCGGTCTATGTCGCCGGGGCAGATTGCTTGTGTTTCCGTTATTCGCCAGCAACCGCTTTAATCGCCCGGCGCGCATCCCGGCTGAAATAGTCGACTTTGTCGGGGTCGAGCGTCACGCCGATCCCCGGCCCGCTCGGGATCTCGACGCAGAAATCACGATAGCCGATCGGTTCTGCGAGAATTTCATCTGTGAGCAGCAATGGGCCGAAGAATTCTGTGCCCCAATGCAGTTTCTCTACGGTCGCGAACAGTTGTAGTGCAGCGGCGGTACCAAGGCCGGTTTCCAGCATCGTTCCTCCGTAAAGCCCGATCCCCGCCGCCTGGGCGATAGCGACCACTTCTGCGCCGCGTTTGAGGCCGCCCGACTGCGCCACTTTCACCGCGAACACATCCGCCGCCCGCGCGCCAGCAACCGTCAGCGCGTCCTCGGGACCGCCCAGCACCTCGTCGGCCATCACCGCGATCTCGTGGCTGCGGGTCAACTCGGCCATCCCGGCGATGTCATGCGCCTCAACCGGCTGTTCGACCAGTTCGCAGCCGATCTCCTGCAATCCCTTCAGGCCCCATCGCGCCTCGGCCAGTGACCAGGCCTGATTGACATCGACGCGGATGCTCGCCGCGTCGCCCAGGGCCTGACTGATCCGCGCCACATGCTCGACGTCCTCGCGGACCGTGCGCTTGCCGATTTTCAGCTTGAAAATGTTGTGACGACGCGTTTCGATCATCTGCTGCGCCTCGGCGATATCGGTGTCCGAATTGCCCGAAGCCAAGGTCCATGCCACCGGCAAACGGTCGTGAACCGCGCCGCCAAAAAGTTGCGAGACCGACACGCCAAGACGCTTGCCCAATCCATCCCACAGCGCAATCTCAACCGCCGTTTTCGCGATGTTGTTGCCACGCACGGACTTGTCGATCAGTTGCAACGCGCCGTTCACATCGTCGGCGTCGCGTCCGGTCAGCGCGGGCGCAATATATACGTCGATGGCCGAGCGGATGCTTTCGGGGCTTTCCGCGCAATAACTCAGCCCACCAATCGTAGTGCCTTCGCCTAGCCCTTCGGAGCCGTCGGAAAAGCGGATGGTCACCAGAACGGCGGTCTGGGTGCGCATCGTCGCCATCGACAACACATGCCCGCGGATCGTCGGGATATCGAGAATTCGAGTCTCGATCTTGTCAATCTTGGTCACGTGGATCACCAGTCTCGAGTTTCAGGTTGCTTTTCACAATGCGTAAAACGCGGGCCCTGAGTCGATGACGGGGTGGGTCTCGGGTGATACCCGAAACCGACATCGGCTCAGCCCCGCCCGGCTTCGATGAGTTTGCGCACCAGCCCTTTCGGGGCTGGTCGCAAAGTTCGACTGGTGTTGTTGGACATCCCGACCAAGCGAAACCAGCTTTACCGGCAGGCGCGGGCCTTGGCGTCGAATGGGGTATACCGGTGTCTCGGCGCACCACCGTTGCTCTTGCCGATCTCGAATGCGGCCGGTTCGCGGCTGAGCAAGATTGGATCTGCGAAGGAGCGGTAGGATTGTGGCACCAGCGTCGTGAAACGCGCGGCGGCGGTCTCACTCGGCGGAGGCATCGTTCATGAACTCCTCACTGAACACCGGTTCGGGAAAGCCCACTGTGCCTGTCGCCGCCCTCATCTGATCGAACATGACACGGCAATTCGGCGGACAGAGATCCATCAGGCTCTCGCCGGTAGTGGGTACGAACGCGCTATGATAGACTAGCCGCCGCAGCTTGCCGGGCGCGAGCCGGTCTGCCGCGCCCGTGATCACCATGCCGCCCCAGCTGTGCCCGCCCAGCACCGCGTCCTAGATCGCTTCGGCGTCGAAAAAGTCCACGATGAACGATATGGCGTCCTACAGCGTCGTCTTGCTGGCATCGTCGCCATTACGGATTCCCACTGTCGTTGGGCACCATGGCTAGTGCCCGTCGGCACGCCACCGCGTCGATAGCGCGCTGCACCGTGAACCAGAACAAGTTTCATGCCGTCGTCCCAATACCCCGTCCGGAACGCTTTCCCAACGGGGGCGGCCCGCCTCGGATGGTTCTAAAGGTGCGAAAGCGGAGGAAATTTTGTCGATGAGCGCGAAGTTATCGGGTGATACCTTTCGACGCGTACCATACTCACTTGTGGTCGATATCCGCGAGAAAGGCACCCAGATCGGCGTTGAAGCGGTCCTTGTGTTCCAACTGCGGCAAGTGCCCGCAACGGTCGTAGAGTTCCTTGCGCGCGACTTTCGTGCCCTGTTCGATAAAGTGCAGATGATGGGCCGGGGCCAACTTGTCCTGCGCCCCCCAGATCGCCATCAGTGGCAGGTCGATCTCGCCCAGCCACGAGTGCAGGTCGCGCACCAGATCGGGGCGAAACCCCTGAAGCGTTGCCAACCCGCGCAAGGTACGCAGAAAGGCACGCTGAGCGCCTGGCAACCGGGCGAAGGCCCACCGCTCGCGGACGATCTCGTCGGTGATGACACTCTTGTCGTAAACGACCTCACGCATCAGGGTTCGCATCCCGAATCTGTTGGGCCAGGTCAGAAGCTCGCCCAGCACCGGCAGGGTCGAGAGCCGGAAAAGAATATAGGTCTCGTAGCCGATCACCGCTGGCGAGACGAGGGTAAGCGAACGAACCCGAGCCGGCTCCGCGCGCGTGAGCCCCAATGACAGCCGTCCGCCCATCGAGTGCCCCACGAGGTGGAAACTTTCGAGCCCGAGTTCCGCCACGAAAGCCCGCAGAAACGCGACCTGCCCATCGAGCGACAGGTCGAAATCGGCAGGCTTGTCGGTCCGTCCGCAGCCCGGCAGGTCCACCGCCCAGACCCGGTATCGCTCGGCGAGCGGGCCGATATTGCCCTGCCAGTCCTCGATGGACGAATAGATGCCGTGGACGAGGAGCACCGCCGGACCGGACGCGCCCACCTGCCGGTAGCGCGTCCTCAGCCCCATGATGTCGACGTAGCGATCTTCGCTCATGCAATGCTCCTCGTTTGTCGTCAGAACCGATACGACACACCCAGCGTGACCGTGACCGGATCGAGCGTGAGCTTTGAGCCCCCCGCCACCGGTCCGGCCCCAGTGGGCGCTGTGAAACCTGTTTCGGTTTCCAGCCAGGATTTCTTGATCTCCGCAAAAGCGCCCCATCTGTCGTCGATGGCATAGTCGACACCGGCGACCAGCACCGTGCCCCAGCCGTTATCGACCGACACGTCGGCAAGCGCCCCATCTTCTTCGTCGAGGATCAGCCCATAGACCGCACCTGCTCCGATATAGGGCGATACCCTGCCGTCGGTGTTGAAATGGTAGCGCAGGGTCAGGCTCGGGGCGCCATAGGTGACATCGCCCAGATGCCCGAACGCCTCAAGCGAACCGGCACCGTAAAGGCTTGTTGTCGTGGGGAGGCCGAGGCCCAACCAGACCGAAATGTCCGGGCGAAAGAAGTACCCGACCTCGAAAATGGCTGTGACATTGTCGTCGATCCGAGCATCACCGCCTGGCACTTCCACGCCGCCTATGCTGACGGTCGCGGTCTCGTCAAAGAACACACCCGTCAGGCCGGCCTTCAACTCGATCTTGCGATCCGAAAAGTCCTGCGCCTGAGCGCTCTGGAGCGTCGCCACCAACGCAATCGCGGCCACAGCGGGCGGGGTCACTATCGCTTGCAGAGTCATTAGATCGCTCCGACCAGGATGTCGGCCATCCGCTCGCCGATGATCACGGTTGGGGCCATCGTGTTGCCGGTCGAGACCTGCGGCATGACCGAGGCGTCAGCAATCGACAGGTTTTCGATGCCATAAACTGACAGCGACCCATCCACGACCGACATCTCGTCCGTGCCCATCTTGCAGGTGCAGCTTTCGTGGAAATAGGTCCCGGCAGCGTTGCGGGCGAAGTCCTTGAGGTCTTCGCCCGGCAACGCGCCGGGCATCACCTCGCGTTTCACGAACTCGGCCAACGGGGAGGAGTTGCCGATTTCGCGGCACAGTTCAATGCAGCGGGTGAGCGCGGTCAGGTCGGCCTCTTCCTTGAGGAAGCCGCCGTCAATCGAGAGGGGATCGCCGAGGTTCGGCCCGGTCAGCCGCACCTCGCCGCGCGATTTCGGCTTCACGATGCCGGGCGCGATGGTCCACGACCCCGCCGGAACCTCGAAGGCCGGGCCATGGACTTCCGAGGCATAGGGAACCTCGATCTGGAAGGGCTGAAGATCAGGTGTGTCGAGGCTTGAGTCCGATTTCCAGAAGAATGTCGCCTCGGCGGCCGAATTGTGCGGCGGCAACGGTGTGTTGTATTCCCAGACGCAGCCTGCCGCGAGGATATGGTCCTGGAAGTTCTGGCCGATGCCGGGCAAATCATGCGCCACCTCGACGCCGACCTCGCGCAGATGGGCCGCCGGGCCGATGCCCGATTGCATCAGGATCCTGGGCGTATTGATCGCACCCGCCGACAAGACGACGCGCTCCGTCGCGCCGACGGTGATGACCTCGCCGCCCTTCTCGAAGGTTACGCCTGTCACAGTGGTCCCGTCCAACTCAAGACGATGCACCGTTGCCCCTGTCAGCAACGTGATGTTGGGGCGCTTGAGCGTCTCCCACAGGTAGTCGGCGGGCAGATTACGGCGCATACCGTCCTTGATCCGCACATTGGCCAGCGCCGCGCCGCCTTCGCCTTCCATCATTTCGCCGTTCATGTCGGCATAGGCCGGGATGCCGACGCTTTCGCAGGCCGACAGGAAGGCCGGCGCGATCGGGTTGGGATCCTGCACCTCGGTCATAAAGAGACGCCCGCCCGTGCCGCGGCGGCTGTCATCGGCAGGGCCATGCCAATCTTCGATCCGCTTGTAGATCTTCAGCACATTGTCATAGCTCCAGGCCGCATCGCCGGTCTCCGCTGCCCAATGGTCGAAATCGTTCTTGTGGCCGCGCGCCCAGATCATTACGTTGATCGACGAGCCGCCGCCCACGACCTTGCCCATGGGCAGGATCAGAGAACGCCCATTCACCTTGTCGGATGGCTCTGCCGAATAGCCCCAGTCGCGTTCGGAGCGGATGTTTGTGGGCCACATCAGCGGGTTCAGCACCGCGTCGATCTGATCGGTATCGCCCGCCTCAAGGACGAGCACGCTGGCATCGGTTTCGGCTGCCAGACGCCCGGCAACCACCGCGCCGCCCGAGCCGGAACCCACGACGATATAGTCATAGGCCCCCGCAAGGTTTTGCGCGTTGTAACGCTGGGTGATCGCGGCATCGCCAAGTTCCTGCGCCCAGACCTTTGCCGTTGCCATCGACGCGCCAGCCGCCACGGCCATCTGGATAAAGGCCCGCCGCCCGATCCGCCCGTGCACCAGCCCGGCCTGAAGCGTCATCAGCCTGTCGCCCTTTTCGAGCGCTTTCGAGAAAGTTCTCATGGTTGTCCTCCCATCCACATCACAGCCCGCCCCAAACGGCTCCTCATCGCGTGAGGGGCGGACCAATTCACAACTGCGGCGAGTGCCTAGAACGGCAGCGGATGCGCCTGGCGCTGAGTCGAGATCCATCGCTGCGTGGTGAAGGCCTCGATGGCGCCTTTTGGCCCCCATTTGCCACCACCACCCGAGGCGCCAAGCCCCGAGAACGGGCAATGAGGTTCGTCATGGACGGTCGAGTCGTTGACATGGACCATGCCTGCCTGGATGCGCTCGGCAAGAAGTTCGCCTCGCAGCACATCGCCGGTGACGACCGAGGCCGACAGGCCATAAGGCGTATCATTGGCCATCGCGATCGCCTGATCCTCGCTGTCGAAGGGTGTCACGGTGGTCACGGGGCCAAAGATCTCGTCCCGCCAGACATCCATGTCCGGGGTCACACCGGTCAGCACCGTTGCAGTGTAAAACGGGTCTTGCGCCGTGCCGCCGCATTCCGCCTTGGCACCGACCTCAAGCGCCGCATCCACCGTGGCTTCGATCCGGCGCAACTGCCGTGTGTTGATGATCGGGCCGACCACGCAGGTTTGCTCGTCGGGGTTGGTGGGCACGAAATTGACGGTCTTGGCGACCAGCTTTTCGACGAAGGCATCATAAAGCGGTCGCGCCACAAGGATCTTGTCGCAGGACATGCAGATCTGGCCCTGATGCAGGAACGAACCGAAGAACGCCAGATCGACCGCCCGGTCGAGATCAGCGTCGCCCAGCACGATCATCGGGTTCTTGCCGCCGAGCTCCAGCACGATGGGCTTGAATGCCTTGGCACAAGCGGTTGAGAGCAGCTGACCCACGCGGGTCGATCCGGTGAAGCTCATCACTGCGATACGCTTGTCACTGACAAAGGCGTCACCCACCATGGCCGCGCCATCGCGTGAGGTGGTCACGACATTGAACACGCCGGGCGGGAAACCTGCATCCTTAAACAGTTCCGCCAGCATCAGCCCACCCGACAACGGGCTGTCCTCCGACGGTTTCAAGACGGCGGTGTTGCCAAGTGCCAGCGCATAGATAAAGCCCCGCAGCGACAGATAGAGCGGGAAATTCCACGGGCTGATCGTGCCGACCACGCCCGCGGGTGCCCGCATGGTGCGGTTGATCTTGCCCGGCACCTGGCTGGGATAGATCTCGCCGATCTCGCGGGTGGCCAGGCCCGCGGCCTCCGCCATTGCCAGCGGCACGAGCGAACATTCGAACATCGCTTTACCAGAACCCGAGCCAGTCTCGGCCACGAGCATGTCGACGAAATCCTGCTGGCGTTCGACGAACAGAGCTGCCGCACGGTGGAACAGGCCCGCACGCGCGGCAGGCGGCAGGGCCGCCCACCCTGGCTGCGCCGCCGTTGCGGCATCGATCGCCGCCGTCACATCGCCAGAGGTCGCGTCAGCCACCTGCGCGATCGTCTCGCCGCTGGTGGGATTGTCCGTCGCAAAGGTCTTGTTTCCGCTGGCCGCGCACCATGCGCCACCGATAAACATCTCGCGGGTCGGCAGTTCAGCGCCGCCGCCGCCACGCTTGAGCCAATCGAGCATTTTCTTTCCTCCCATAGAGCCTTTTAGGCCAAAGAGAATGCGGAAGGTGCCCTTGCGCCATGAACAAAACAGGCAATCTTTGGAACCTGGCGATCAGACCAAACCGGCTGGTGGGTGCTGGCGGCGCTTGCGGTATTCCGCCGGCGTCTCGCCAGTGGTTCTGCGAAAGGTCCTGCCGAAATGGCTTGCATCGGAAAAGCCGAGCTCGAAGGCGAGGGTCTCGATCGGCATTGCGGATTTGCGCAGCTGACGCTTGGCCTCGGCGATGCGGACCTTGTTGGCAAAGCGCGCGGGCGTCGTGCCAAAGAACTTCTTGAACTGGCGGTTCACGGACGATTCGGACGTCGCGGCAGCACGTGCCAGTTCCGAGATTGGCACATGGCGGTGCAGATTGTCACGGATCAGACTGGCCGCCGCTGCAATGCCGAAATCGTCCGATCCGAGATTGCTGACAAGCAGCGAACGCCCGCGAAGCTGAAATAGCCGTAGAAGGAGTTCATCAATCTTGGTGTCAATACGCAGATCGGAAAACACATCTCTTTCAGTCTGGAACAGGCGCATCAAGTTCGGCAGATCAAGCTCATCCGCCTCACTACCCCGCAACACAGAGAACGCTGTCCAGTCAAGCGACGTCACGACCGGGTTGCCGCCGCGCGTCATGGTCTCGTTCAGCCGTCCGAGCACAGAGTCGACGCGCTCGTTTTCGATCTCGATGCAATCGCATTCGATCGGCGCATCCACGCGTGCAACGCTTAGATCTATATCGATATCCAGCCCCGGCGGCACGAACATGACGTCACCGGGTGTAAAATCGAATGTATCGCTGGCGGCTACGCTCATGACCTTGTGCCCACTAACGAGGCGGCAAATGATTGGATTGGCAAAGCGAAACCGCACGCGCGCGGGCGTGTTAGTGAAATATCTTGCTGCTTCAGAATGCGAGGCATAGTGAGCGGTCCGGTACTCGACCAATTTGTCCACCGCACGCACGGCTTGGACGTTGTTGCGTACTTGTACTTGGCTCATCGCTCCTCCTCGCGCTAGATTGGGCAGTCCAATAGCCGCTCTTGCCGTTTGCCCGGCTTTGCGGCGGCAGTGACCTCAGTAACCCGTCCGTCCTCCCGGCGCGTCCGCTCTGCTCCACTGTAGCCTTGATCAGGCACAGAAGGCCGGTATCGCTTGATACTTTTTGCAGCGCGGATCGCTCAAAAGCTCCACGATCTTCCGGAATGGTATCGCTCGACACCGTCGGCGACATTGGGTTCGCACACGAACTCGGCGACAACGCAGGACCCGTCACTTCTCGACAAACCGGAGCGGGCCCTCGAACCGACTGCCACGATGTTGCCCCAAGAATCGCCATGAACAGCAAGCAACTGGAATATTTTATCGCAGTTGCCCAAGAGCAGCATTTTGGCCGTGCTGCCGAGAGGTTGGGAATGGCGCAACCCCCGCTCAGCCGACAGATCAAACAGCTTGAGGATCAACTCGGAGCCGTTCTGTTTGATCGCGGCAGGGCGTCCATTGGCCTTACACAAGCCGGCGCGCATCTGCTCGAAGAGGGACAATTCATTTTGCAGCGGATCGAGCAGATCAAGCTCGAAGTCAAACAGTTTGGAACAGGCGCATCCGGGCGGTTGCGTATCGGACATGTCGGCTCCGCGGTCTATGGTGCCCTTCCTCTGGCCGTGCGGGACTTCCGCGAGAAGTATCCTGATGTTTGGACCAGCCTCTTGCCTATGAACAACTATGATCTCCGCGAAGCGCTTGTGCAGCGACAGATCGACGTGGCGATTTCCCGCTCGAAGCTCACAGACAGCGCGTTCCGATCGCGGCTTTTCCATAGTGAAGACATGAACCTTGTGGTGCCGAAAGCATTTTCTCCGCCAACAAATAACGTTGTGCGGCTGGAGGATCTCAGCGACTGTCGCTTCATCCAGTATCCTGAGTTTCCCCGTCCGAGCCTCGCTGATCAGATTTTCAACCTCTGCGCCGAGCACGGGTTCGAAGTGCGGCGAAAGGGCTTCACACAGGACATCCATACCGCGCTCAGTCTGGTCGCAGCGGGCGACGGTGTTAGCATCGTTCCCGCCTCGATCGGTGTTCACTGTTGGCCGGGATTGCGGGCGTTGACCATCGAGCCTGATCTTGGCGTGACTGAACTGTACCTGAATAGCCGCCTGGACGATCAGGGACCGCACGCCAACAATTTCATCAAGAGCGCCCTAAGCGTGTCGCGGCGACTTGGAGAGCAGACGGGCTATGACCGTGCGTCGGCCTAAGACCCGACGCACGGCCACTCTGTCCAAGGAGTTTGCGCAGTGTGTGATTTGACCTTGAGTGAATAGTTAGGTCAAAGTTTAAAATGCCTCAGGCAGAGACCGGCAGGGTTTCGGCTAGAAACGCGGCGACCGCTTGTGTTGCTTCCTCATGCGAGGCAAGTGCCGGAATGGTCAGAAAGCCATGCATATCGGCATCGAAATGCCGGTGCAGGACATCCACGCCTGCCGCTTTCAGCGCTGTACCGTAGGCAATCGCCTCGTCCCGCAGGGGGTCGTGCCCTGCGGTCAGCAATAGCGTTCGTGGCAGACCGGCCCAACCTGCTACCGCAAGCGGTGCGGCTTCAACCGAAGTCCGGGCCGAACCGGGCGCATAATGCCCCCAGAAGTAGTCCATATCAGCCTGCGACAGTAGCAACTGGCATTCCGGTTGGGTTTGTGACGGAAATTCTCGGCCGTCGCTGGTCGGCGGATAAGCAAGGACTTGAGCGGCCAGATCGGGGGCGCCCCGGTCCCGTGCGCGGATGGCCAAAATCGCCGCCAGCGTGCCCCCGGCACTATCGCCCGCGACTGTGATCGCCAGGTCCGGCCCGACGAGATCGTCAATATTTTCTGCCAACCAGGTTAGCGCCGTCCAGCTATCCTCCAGTGGTGTTGGAAACGGGTGTTCCGGCGCCAGTCTGTAGTCTACCAGTGCGACGGCCTGCCCGGTCGCGACGACCAGGCGACGCCCGAAGGCATCATAATCCTCGACCGACCCGATCACGAAGCCGCCACCGTGTAGATAGCAGATGACACCCGAAGCCGATTCCGCTGGAAACAGAAGCCGGACAAGGATCGTGCCGTTCTCGACTGGAATCACATGGTCCTCGGACCGGCCGATCTCTGGTCCCGGACCAAAAGCTTTGGACAGGTTGGTAAACAGCGCGCGGCAATCTGCGGGGCTGTAGGTGTGGAACGGCCGAACGCCCATTTCCGCCGCCTGAACCAGAAACGCGTGGGTACTTTCGTTGATTGTCATTTCAAACCTCCCCGAAGACAAAGCCATCATAGCCGTTCGAGACCACAGTCTTGCAGGTCTCCTTGTAGGCCTTGAACCCGCCGAGATAAGGCATGATCACCCGCGGTTTTCCAGGGACATTGGCGCCCAAATACCAGGAATTCGCCTTTGGAAACAAGGTCATCGCGCCGATTTCGTTCACGGTTTCCACCCAACTGTCCTCGGCGGTCTCGCTGGGTTCTACCGTGTCTAGCACCTCACGGCGCAGATGCTCGATACAGTCTGTAATCCATTCGATGTGAAATTCGTTGCCCAGCACCATGTTGTAGAGCACCGAGGGCGATTGCGGGCCGGTCGTGATGAACATGTTCGGGAAGCCAGAGGTCATGATCCCCAGATAACTACGTGGGCCGGCTTCCCATTTGTCTTTCAGCGACAGCCCGTTGCGCCCCCGGATATCGATCCGCGCCAGCGCACCTGTCATCGCATCGAAGCCGGTAGCAAAGACAATGACATCGAACGCGTGGTGGACCCTTTCCGTCTGGATGCCTGTGGCTGTCATCGCCGTGATCGGATCAGAACGCACATCGACGAGCGATACGTTCTCACGGTTGAAGGTCTCGTAATAATTGGTGTCCGAACAGATCCTCTTGGCGCCGAAGGGATGGTCTTTTGGGACCAGTAATTCGGCGACCTCCGGGTCGTCAATTTTGGCGCGGATCTTGTCCCGGGCAAATTCCGACAGGGCATCGTTGGCTTCGCCGTTCACGAAAAGATCGGTGAAAGAGGTATAAAAATAGAGCCCGCCTGCCTGCCAGCGCCGCTCGAACTCCGCGATGGCTTCGTCTTCGCTGACATCTGCAAAGGCGCGCTCTTCGGGGTCGAGGATCAGGTCTATGCCGAGGTTCGAGTTGCGTTCCTTTTTACGCAATTCACGATATTTGTCGCGCAACGCATCCAACTCTCCGGCATCGAGACTTCGGTTGCCGGCGGGTACGCTGAAATTCGGAGTGCGCTGGAAGACGGTCAGGCTTTCGGCCTCCTGTGCAATAATCGGGACGCTCTGGATCGCCGAGGATCCGGTGCCGATTACCGCCACGGCTTTTCCGGCAAAATCGACACCGTCCTTAGGCCATTTCCCGGTGAAGTAGACCTCACCCTCGAACTCCGCGAGCCCCGGGTATTCCACGTCTTTTGGCGCGGACAGGCACCCCGTCGCCATGATGACGTATTTGGCCGAGAACTCTTCGTCAGATTCGGTCTTGACCGCCCAGCGGCCTGAGGCACTGTCGAAATGTGCGGATTTTACCCGCGTCTCAAGCTGTATGTCGCGCCGTAGATCGAACTTGTCAGCGACGAAATTCATGTATTCCAAGATCTCCGGCTGCGGAGCGAACCGGCAGGACCAGTTCCATTCGTCCTGTAATTCCTCGGAAAAGGAATACGAATACTCGACGCTCTCGATATCGCAGGCCGCGCCGGGATACCGGTTCCAGAACCAAGTGCCGCCAATGCCGTCGCCGGCTTCGAGGACACGGCAACTATAGCCCATGCCGCGCAGGCGATGTAGTCCGTAGAGCCCGGCGAAACCGGCCCCGACGATGATTACATCATAGGTTTCAGGATTGGTTGGTGTCATGAGTAGTCCTCCCTTGATGGTAAACCATTGAAATGACTGCGCCGTAACGCCCTATCCCTCCCGGCATCGCGGCATGTCGGTATTGAGCGTGGCTCGAAGGTGTCAGCAGTGCGCGTCTAACTTCGCGTGGAACTGAGGCTTGGCCCGATGCGGTGCGCGCTGGTCAACCGTGCCGCCCGGATCGGGGAGGTCGGTCCGGGCGGCGCGTCATCTGGCGAGCGCTCCGAAGCGGCCCGCGCAGAAGGTCAAAGGCAGGGCATCGGGGTTCCGCTCCAGATGCGTCACCTTTCCGATGAAGAGCGTGTGATCGCCTGCATTTACTTCTTGCGCGACGTCGGCGAGGAAAATCGCACTGGCATCGCGAATGACCGGCATCGTTCCGCGTCTGTCGAAAATCTCGGATAGGGCCGGATCGGGGCGCCCAGCGAAGTGAAGTGCGACGTTCTCCATCTGCTCGGGAAGGATACTGACGGCATAGCGACCCGAGGCGCGTATCCGGCCGAGCATCTTGCATTTGCGGTCTAGCGAAATGGACACCATCGGCGGGTCGAGTGAAACAGACATGAAGGCATTGGCGGTCATACCATGATCCCCGTCCTCGCCGGTGGTTGTAATTACTGTGACGCCGGTCGCGAAACTTCCGCAGGCATCGCGCATGTCACGCATGTCAAAGCCAAGCATCGTTGCTCTCTCCGAATCGATTGTCGACCAACCGCAAATTGGCGCTGAGCCGGACCATGGGGTCGGGGCTGGACAGGAGAACCTGCGCCGACGAAAGGTTTCCGGACTCGCTCAGGTCCCGTATGCGTGTCGATGAGATGGTTTCACCCGCGTCACAGCGCACCGGTGTGGCTGTGTGGACGTCGAAATGCCGGCTCAACAACGCGATGTCGCCGCCTTGTTTCACGCCGAACCGGAAATCGCCGCCGACATGGATACGCTTAGGCTTGATCCGGTCCAGATCGGCAATGAACGTCTCGGCGCTACGGGCGGCGTAGGCCCGGGTGAACGAGGAAACGACGATGTGATCGGGGCCAAGACTCGCGAGACGCGACAGCTTTTCGTTGAGGCTGCAAAGCTGGTGGACGCAGCCGAAAACCACTTTTGGCGGGGGGTCGAATGTCCAGACGACCGAGGGCAGACCGCGCCCCCGTGCATCTTCGATCATCGATAAGATCAGAGCCTGATGACCCCGGTGAACCCCGTCAAAGGCACCGATGGCCAGAACACTTTGGTCAAGTTCGATTTGATGGTCGGTCGTGACACGGACCGGAGCGCCGGAAAAATCCAGGCACATGGTCGTCCCTCCTCCATGTTGCAGAATTGTGCCGGGCCCGACGGCCGGACCCGGAGCCGGGCACCTTCAGTTCTGGAAGCCGGCCTTCAGGCGGTTGATGTCCCAAGGGTTGATCATGTCGGGTACAGTCCAGCCGCCGAGGTCGTATTCCGACATGTATTGCTCGACGAGTCCCTGCATCATCTCCATCTCGCCGCTGGCCTGCGCGGTGAGCATGGTCTCGATGCGGATGTTTTCGTAGTTCCCCGCGTAGTTGCTTTCATAAAGCTCGTGACGCCCGCCGAATTCGGAGCCCATAGCGTCCCAGAGCAATTTGAGCAGCTTGACCCGGTCCACAGCGACCATCCCGTTCGAGCCGCGCACGAAGCGGTCGAGATAGGGCCGGACATCATCGGAGCTGAAATCCAGCGTCGAGCTAGGCAGATAGATCAGGCCTGAGGCCACATGCCGTTCTATCAGTTCCTTGATCCGGCTATAGGCCATCGGTGCGAACACACGGTAGGCTAGGCCGTAGTTGATGTTGGGCAGGACATAGCCGTCCGTACCCTCCCATGGCACCGGGGATTTGACCATCGCGTCGGACAGACCCCAGAACAGGTTGCGCCAGGCAATGACTTCGCCAACCGCAGTTTGCGGCCCGCGGAACACCCCCGATCCCGTCGCCTCCAAGGCTTTGGAAAACAGTCCGGAAATGAAGTCCAATTTCACCGCTAGTCGCGTGCATCCATGCAGCGTGAAGCGCGGCACAAAGCCCGAGGCCGGAAAGAATGCGTTGATCTTCTCGATGTCCCCGTAGACAAAGATGTTTTCCCACGGCACCAGCACCTTGTCGAAGACTAGAATACTGTCGTTTTCGTCCAGCCGGCTCGACAGCGGATAGTCAAACGGCGTTCCCATCACGGTGGCGTTCAACTCATAGCTGGCGCGCGAGATCAGCTTGACGCCGGGGCTATCCATCGGCGCGGTAAAGATCAGTGCGAACCTCTTTTCCTTGATCGGAATGCCGTAGTGAGCGATGAAATTGTAATGCGTCAGTGCAGAGCCGGTTGCGACGACCTTAGCGCCCGAAACCACGACACCGGCGTCGGTTTCCTTCTCGACCTGCATATAGATATCGCCGGTCTCCTCGATCGGCAGGTGGCGGTCGATCGGCGGATTGACGATCGCGTGGTTCCAGTAATCGAGCCGTTGCTGCGTGCGGGCATACCAGGTTTTCGCATTCTCAGAATATTCGCCGTAGAAGCCGTGATTGGCCCCGAGCGTGCCGAGGAACGCGGCCTTGTAATCGGGCGCACGGCCCATCCAGCCATTGGCAACCCGCTGGGTTTCGGCGATGGCGTCGCGACCGGCGATAAGGTCCTCGGCGGATTTGGTCCCCTTGAAAAACGGATGCGTCCAGCCGCCAGACCCGGTATCGGTCGGACAACCCAGAACCTCCTTCCTACTGTTCAGCGTTTCGTACCAGCGGGCGACCATCCGAGCTGAGTTGCGGAATGCCGGATGTTCGGTCACGTCCTTGACGCGCTCACCGTGGACATAGATCTCGCGGCTGTCGCGGATGCTTTCGAGGTACTCGTCACCGGTATAGGGCGCGGTTGCAGTGGTTTTTGCCTGAAGATTCATCGGTTCCTCCCTTTGGCCGTACAGTTGAACGGGCTGATGGGAACGCTATGCACGCAGAAAAAATACCGAAAGGTTACGGATGATACCTAGACTTTTTGCGGCAATACCGGAAAACTCCTGACAAACGAACGAGGGAAAAACTTCTTTGCGCTCTATTCGGAAAGTAGGTAGTGTATTAAGGATGTTTTCCGCCGAAACGCCGGAACTGACCCTGACGACCATCCAGAGCGAACTCGCGTGTTCCAGCAGCAGCGCCTTCGACATCGTGGATTCGCTTTGCAAGATCGGGTTGTTGCAGCGGATCGACCGGGGGCGCTATCGCCTTGGGCCATTCGTGGCCACGCTGAACCGCTCGCTCCGAGACACATCGATGCTGATTGAGGCAAGCCGCCCCGAACTGGAAAGGCTTCTCGCCGACCACGGCGAGACTCTCCACGTCTCGGTTCTTGACCACATGCAGATCACGATAGCGGAATCGCGGGAAGGCACACGACCGCTCAAAATCTCGCGGGACTTTCTCGGCGCCCGGATGCCCCTACACGAGGCTCCGACTGGACTCTTGCATCTCGCATTCGCCAGCATGGCCAGGCGGGACGCCTATTGGGCACAGGCTAAGGGAAGCGCGATGCCGCTACTACCGGTGGACCGCCGCGAGGCCGATCTGGCCAGCTATGCCGAAGCGGGCTTGTGCGTCGGTTCATTTGCGAGCGAACGCGACATAGTCGGGATTGCCGCCATTATCCGTAACCACGCCGATGTCCCACATGCCGCACTGACCATGAGCGTTCCCAAAAGCCGATATGACACGCAGCCACGCGCGTTTCAGGCAACCGTAGTTGAAGCTGCGCAAAAAATCAGTAACCGCATGGGTGGCGTCGTGACCATTTCGCGCAATAGTCAGGCCTTCACGATGGATACCGAGGAAGGGTGAGTCACCGACTGGTTCGAACGGCGCCCCCGTCTTGCAGCGCCATACTTTCTCTACGAGCGCGTGCAGTTGCGACATGCGCTCGGTGGCATACCCCGCTGCCGTTGCCGCCGTCGCGACCCGTACCCAGGCGGCGCGATACCGTGAGGCGACGGGAACAACGGCGACTGCCCTGACCGTAGAGCGCACTGATCGCAACGTTGGCGATACTTCGCGACGCCGCAATATGGCAACCTAGTCGACCTGCTGCAGCAACGGCTTGGGTCGGGCACACTCCTGGAAACGCTGCGGGAGGCCCGGTCCTTTCTCAGCGAGGCCCCCTACCCCACCGTGACTCGAAAACCCGAAACCCTAAGCGCCCGGATACGGACCCCGCCAAACGCATCGCGCGGGCGCGGAAACTCTTTGTCGTTGGCAAGCTTGTTCTCTGCCCTCTGGCGGACCCTATCTGCAGGGGTGTGGCATCTCGCGTTTCGGCCTTGCCATCAGCTATCATCCTCGGCTCTTTCTGCGACAGGGCGAGGTCGACCCCGATCAGCCACAAAAGACCCCTGCCCTGCACGCGAGGATCACCGACAACCTAGGCCAGATCACCGGATGCGCGCGCTTACATCTCGACCCGTCCAACGGCAGTATGGCCGAGATCGCATGCCCGAAACGGATCCTCGGACAGCTCCATGGCCATGCCATCCGCTTCTGGTCCGGCATGGCGCGCTCCGATCTCATCGTCGGCGAAGGTCTTGAGAGTACCCTTTCGGTCGGCATGGCTCTGCCCGAGTTCGACCTAGCCTCCTGTCTCACCGCCGCCCATCTTGGCCTCTTCATCCCAACGCCGGGCGTCAAACGTGTCTGGATCGCCACGGACAATGACGCTGCTGGACGCAACGCTTCCATGAGATTGCGTAACCAACTAGAAGTCCTGGGAATTGCCTGTGGTGATCTCGTGCTGAGCATGGGCGATTTCGACGACGATCTGCAGGCTTTCGGCAAGGATGCGCTGCGCCGGTCCCTGCTCAAAGCCAAGAAGGGCAATGTCTGGAGATCGGGGACGAATGACCGCCTGCCTCCTCTCGTGATGACTGAGGGGGCAAAGGTTCCGCGGGCTCGATCTGATCCCGTTTGGATAAGGGGAGCGATGGACCGGCGGGTCCGGGCAGAGCGCCCCTCGTCCGGGCAGCAATGCCCCCCGAACCAGAAAACTCCCCTGAGCCTTTGGCTCATTCCTCGCGGGACCAATTTTCCGGCCCGCGGCGCATTCCCCGCTGCGCTCCGATCCTAAGGGATGCGGCCCGGTCGCCGCTGGTCCTGTTATCGCCCCATCCAAATCGGGTCAGATCAAACAAAGGAACCAGACAATGCCCCATCAGACAGACATCCAAGAGGAGACCGCCGTAACCTCGGCCATCTTCGACCACCTCGCGCTTCACGGCGCAACGCCCGGACCCGGCGAGACCGATCACCGCCCCCTGCCCCAGCCCGACGAGGTCGAGGTCGCAATGGCGACGCTTTTTGACACCACCATCGGCCTCCTCACCGGCAGCCAGTTGGGAGACAATCTCGAAGAGATGCTCTGGTCCCTCACCTCGATCTTCCACCGCCGGCTCACCCATATCCAGAGCTCCTCGATGACAACGAATTCGAGGTCCGGGAAAGTCTGGCCATACAGGACGGCTCCGAGGTCGCCTCGGTCGAGCTCGAGCGCCTCCAGTTGATCGGGTTGAAGCTCTGGGACCATCGCGACGCGTTCGAGCAAATGCGCGATCTGGCCGTGGACCACTTCTCGGCCGCCACCGGCTCGCCCTGGCTGCCTCGCACCGGATCCAAGGTTTCGCATCGCGGCCTGACCTCCGCCGTGGTGGACAGCCGGGCCTATCTCTCGGCCAAGCGCCGCAAAGAGACCGAGGTGCATTGCCCCGAAGGTACGCGGATTGCGTTTTCCGGCGGGGACTATCAGGCCTACGATCTGATCTGGTCCGTCCTCGATGCCACCCACGCCAAATACCCCAATATTGTGCTCCTGCACGGCGGCACGCCCAAGGGTGCCGAGATGATCGCGGCACGCTGGGCAGATACCCGTGGGGTCACCCAAGTGGTCTTCAAGCCCGACTGGAAGAGCCACGGCAAGGCCGCTCCCTTCAAGCGCAACGACAAGATGCTCGAGACCATGCCCCAGGGTCTGATTGCCACCCCCGGTTCGGGCATCACCGAGAACATCGTCGACAAGGCCCGCAAGCTCGGGATAGGCATGGTCCATGCGTGCGACGATGCAGGATCACCTTCAAAATGGTGAGTTGGAGCCGGTGCTTGATGGCCACGCGAGCGAGCTGCCCCCATTTTCTGTATTTTCCAGAGCAGAACGCCGACCAAGAACCACTCAAATCGTTCATCTCCGCAGTGAACCAGCACATGAGCAAAGACACGAAGAGCTGACGTTCGCTGCGCGCTGACGAATAGGCAAGTTGGGCTCGGAGCCGGCGTTGGCCGCACGATCACTTAGTCGCCGCTTCGGACCCGAGGGTTTTCACCAGGCATATCCTCCCGAGCGGTACCCCTGCCCCATGGCTCCATCCAGATTGCTACGAACCTCACTTCTTCGGTCATTTGGCCAGGGTCGCTTCGCTGAGGCTAGTTTTTTCCCGACAGTGCGACCTGTCGGCCCCTCTGGGACAAAAAGTCGGCTTCACGCTAGATCGCCAACCGGCGGCATCTCGTTCGGCTGTTCCTTCAGTTTCCTTCGCGGCCACCGCACTTCTCTCGATTTCTGAGTTGCATGACATGCTGGTCGCTGCTGTCGTCCCGTCCGCAAAGGTTGTCGCCGATCTTTTTCCCCTGTCCCTGCCCCTGCGCGCCATCCCTCGCGAGGCAAAAAGACCGGCGCCTGCCCCTCTCCGCTGCGCTTCGCCTTCGGTGTGACCGGGCCTTGGCCAGCTGCGTGTGACCATCGTTGCAACGCAAATATGGAGAAGAGCAATGACCACAAACTGCATCAAATTCACCAACGCCGACATCGAAACCGCCAAGGGCGTCGGCTCAATCGCGACCCTGACATTCGACCTCGACATCACGGTCGAGCCCATCGCAAGCACGAACCCGATGGCCCCCACGCACCGCGTCCTCGGCCGCTCCCCGCGCGGGAAGCTGGTCGAGTGCGGTGGCATCTGGAAGAAGCAGAACAAGGAGACCGGCGCGAACTACTACACGCTGACCATCCGCGACCACGGCTTCAAAGCCAACCTTGGCAAGGCCGCGAACCAGGACGACCTGTCCCTGCAGGCCGTCATCCCCTGGGGTCCGACAGACGCTGCTTAAGCGAACGGCCAGACCGCTCCGGCGGTCTGGCTGCACCAGGCTTCGAGGTTTTTGCACGCGTGCAAAATCACCTCGGCGGCTCAGGTTGCCGTCCGTATTTTCAATCGGTGTAGCCCATATTGTGCGCCGGAAATCCTGTAGGCGTACAATATCTGTACATTCTCTCAAAAACCGTGCTATTTACAACTCGGAGCGATTCCGTGAGAGAGTCGAAATGAGAGCGGTGCAATGGGCGGCAGTATAGAACAGTTCCTTCAAGAGCTCGAGCGGGGCCTTGGCCGGACTATGGTCTCGGTCAACAAGGAGTTGACGATGCGTGAGCGCATCAAGCGCTCTTGGTCGATGCGCCAATGTGCTCGCTTCCTGAACATCAGCCATCAGCATCTGACGAAGTTCGCTAAGGACAATGAGGATTTTCCTGCCGGCAAACATGTAGGGCGCGAGCGTGTTTTCACGCTGACGGAGCTGACGCACATCCGGGCTTTGATGGCTGCCTCAGCAAAGCGGCCTGATCACTTTCTTGCTTGGCGTAAACCCGACGATCCTTTGCCCGTCATTTCATTTGCAAGTCAGAAAGGTGGGACGGCCAAGTCGCTGAGTGCCGCGCACTTCGCTCAGTACCTGAGTCTGCACTACGGCATGCGAGTCGGCGTCATGGACGCTGACCCCCAGAGCACGATCACGCTCTATTTTGTCGGCGGTGAAGAAATGCCAACTTTGCCAGATGACGAAACTCCGACGATGGTTGACTTCGCGGGTCTGTTTCAGACCGACGAGTCCATCCCTTACACTGACTATGATGCTGAGACGCTTGACGGGTTCTTCAAGAAAACCTCCTGGCCTGGCGTGCGGCTAGTACCTGCGCATGGCGAAACCTCCGAAGGCGAAATTCAGATCGCGAGGTTGTTGCGAGCGGGCACCCCGGAAAAGCGGTTCTACAGGTTCTTAAGAGACTCCTTAGATCGTTGGAAAGAGGGACATCCACCGGTCACCCGTCCGAATGAGCTTGTGAGTAACGGTAGGGTCGACCAAGCGAAGCTTGAAAGTGCCCTTAATGAGACCTTGGACTGCATCATTATCGACTATCAGCCCGCGCTGACACTGTTCCAGCTGAACAATGTGATGGCGTCTACTTCGTTGATTATCCCGCAGACGATGAAGGGGTTCGACATTGCGACCTTGTCCACCTTTGTGACTGGTCTCCTCACCATGCTCCGGCACATTTTCGCGACGGATCGGATCGATATGGGCGGTGCGGCGCATATGCTGTTACCTACGATCGTTCAGAGAACAAATGAGCAAGATCTCACACAGGTCGGCAACTTGCTCGAAAACTGCCCAGATGAGGTGCTGCCGGTATTCTATCTTCGCTCCGATGCTATTTCGAACGCATCGGACGTTTATCAGTCCGTCTACGAGTACGACCCGGATACGCCAGGCAAAAGAAAAGGCATTAACAGGTTCATCGAGAATGCTGACGCAGTGAATGACGCCATCGTCTCACGCCTCTGGCCTGGTCTTGAGCGTGGCTATGCCGAGGATTGGATGCAGAACTTCTACAATTTCGAGGAGGAAGCCGAATGAAGCGAACATTGAGCAGCTCGGTCCTCAAGAAAAAGTCCGTGCGCCCAGATGAGAATGTGTCTGCGGCACCTGGATCTGGTGCAGGCGAACAGGTCCAGGAAGACGAAGCGAAACTGGTTGGTGGGGTTAAGCCAAGACTGGGCGGCTCTGGCAGTGCTTGGAAGGCCGGAGCGCTTTCAGACGCCAGCCATATGCTTCACGTTGAGCGCGCACAGGTCGTGGAGCGCATTCTCGCGGGTCGACATGAGTTGCAGATTGATCCGTCTCAGATCGTGGACGTGATTGGATCGGACCGGCGTGAAGATTGGCGCGACCAAGAGGCATTCGAGAAGCTCAAAGAGAGTATCGAGAAGAATGGTCAAGATACGCCCGTTCATGTTCGGCCAGCGGAACCTGACTGGCGACCGGATGAACGTGAGCCCGAAAACGTAGAAGGCGTGACATTCCAGTTGATCGTGGGTCGGCGACGCCATGCGATCCTTGAAGCATTGGGATTGCCTGTCCGCGCCATTCTGGTTCCACAATCCCATCGGGGTTCCCGTGAAGAGCAGTTCGAGATGCTATTCATGCGCTTCCGGGAGAACGAGGAACGTGAAAACCTCAGCGCTTTCGAGCGTCTGGTTTCGATCGGCGAAATGTTCGAGCGGCTACAAGATGCCAAACCGGACGAGAAGATAACTGCAACCGAGTTCGCCAAACGTGTGGGTGTCCATAACAGCGCGGTATCACGTGGTCGCGCTGTCTATGCTGCTAGAGGTGAGATTTTGCACGCGTGCAAAGATGTCTACGATCTCAGCCACCGTGACCTCGAAAGGGTTCTTGGTGACCTGACTGAAAAGCAGTCCAAGCCGGCAAAAAAGAAATCGCAGAGCCCAAAGAAACTCACGGTACAGCGAAAGATCGGCACGCGGAAATTGAGCGTCACAGGGCAGGGCGGGAAGCTCTCAGTCGCTGCCACGGGGCTAACATTGGACGAGGACATCCTCAGAGGTTTGAGTGATGTCATCGCTGAGTACTTGGAGAAACACGGATCGAAGTAAGAGGCAGGAGCCGCGGAGACGGTGGTCTTCGATCCAAACGAGGTAAGAAACAGGAGCGGATATGCTTTGAGATAACGGCAAAAGAAAAGCCCCCAAGCTGAGGGCCTGAGAGCTTATCAATATTAGTTTGGTCGCTAGCAAGATAGTTCTCCGGCGAATCACTGTCAACAGCAACGCTCCTGAGCGAACGGGATTCTTTTGCCCTCCATCAAGCAGAGGAGGCGAGAACTATCT